>NZ_JBUOIV010000007.1:0-135018 GCF_055467485.1 Desulfosarcina sp.
AGGCCCTTTTCCTCGGCGCGGTGCAGCGTCTCTGCTGTCACCGTCGAGGTGCTCCACGTGATTCCCTGAAACAGCGCCGGGCGCGGCGCCTTGATCCCGATGAGATAGTATCCTCCATCCTCGCAGGGTCCCAGCACCACGTCCACGTCCGGGGTCTCCAGCTCGCGGAAGGCCCGCTCGAGAAGGACGGAGGGCAAGGTTGGGCTGTCACTGTCCATCACAATCGCCTGGTCATACCCGTCCCGCAGGCGATGATCCGCATCTCGTCCGGCGCCAGGTCTTCGCTGTTTGGGTAATAAGCTTCCCGCGGCCTTGCCTTTACCGGTGACGGTGCGGGCTGCTCCTTTTCCTGGGCTGCAACGGCTTGGCTTGTCAACTCGATGCCTTCACCGGTGCGGCCATGATGCATTCCAATCAGGTAGACAGAGAGGATCACTCCCGCCATCAGAATACAACTGCTGCTAAGTAATATTTTTTTCATGATTAATGCTCCTTTTCATAGTCGTTGAATATCGTCTTGAGAATTGAGGTTGATTGTTCAATTGATTTACTCTTAAAATGGCCTGAGTGCATATTATTCAATGATCAACGGTAAGAACCGGAAGAGAACAATGTAAGTCTCCCAGCCTCCAGGTAATTTGGGGTCTCTGGATTGTCTGCGCACTTATCGTGGAATCACTGTGCCATGGGTATCCAGCGCTTGATGGTTTCCTGGAGCGTACCCTCTTTGTAGGCCTGATCGACGAACGCGTTCACCTTGGCAATCAGATCGGTATCGCTCTTCCGCAAGCCCCAGGCCAGGTACTCTTCATTGAGCATGAAAGGAAGCGGCTTCACCCCGTCTGTTTGATGTTGCGCAGCCATCATCAGAATCATGGGTGCATCGTGAACAAAAACGTCAATTCGACCGCTGATCAGTTCTTTTAATGCATCGCCCTGAGTGTCAAAGGATTTGATCGCTTTGGCCCCGATATTCTTCTGGGCAACGAAGGCTTCCCCGGTGGTTCCTTTGATGACGCCTATCCGCCAGGTGATCGACTGTGCCAGGGCCGTTTCGACATTGGTGATAAATGTAAATTTCTGCACGTTCTTGGTCAGAATCATCAACCCGCTTTTAAAATACGGTTTGGAGAATGCAATTTCATATTGCCTGGCCGGGGTGACGGACATGCTGGACATGATGATATCGGTGCGATTTTCCAAAAGCGCAGGAATTTGATCCACCCACGGGAGCTCCACCAGAACAGCGCTCTTTTGCAGAAATTTGGCAAGCGCTCTGGCCATGTCGGCTTCGAGGCCCACAATTTCATCGTTTTGCTTGTATATCATCGGTGGCGTAGTGGGTGAGACACCCACACGCAATAGAGTTGGGTCGGCTTCGATCTTGGCAGGAGGCGGTGTCGTGCATCCATTCACCGACAACCCCAAAGCGACCATGACGGCCAAAAAAATGAATCTTTTTATTATGTTAATATGCATTTCAGCTCTCCCGGGTTGCCTTTCAAAGGCGACTTGCATTCATGGATCGGTTGTCTGTTAGGCAAGCAAAGGGTTTAATATCCGTGGGCAGCAGCGCTTTGCCACACGTCACAAGTCGTCACTGGTCGATCACACGCTATCAAAAGCTCAAAGAATTGAAGCCTAAAATCCAAAACCGATACCAATGCCATAAACGAAAAGGGTTTCATGTTCGGAAAAGTCAACGTTGAATTCAGGGGCGATGGTCCAATTGTCAGCAAGTGGGAATTGATAGGCAACACCAGTACGAACGATCCACCCTCGCTCCCGTTTATCTTCATCGTGGTCATCGTGCGCTTTATGTATTTCAGTTCCGCCGGCAACTTTTAGAATCCAGTTTTTATGAGGATGGATGAATAATGGCACCGCCAGCAGCAGATGCTTGAAGTCACCACCAGCATATTCCACTAAACCGCCAAGCCCTACCCATCGGTTGATACGATATTCATAGTCAACGCCTATCGATAAACCATTTTCATTGCCGTCATTTTGCGTATTGCCAACGATCAACGCGGCATGATGCCGATGAAATTCGTGTTCGCTTTTATTGTGTATCTCCTCGGCAGCCACAAACGGTGCAACAAGCATCACCGATAAGATAGCGATGATGGTGTACTGAAGGTACCTGCCAAAAGCATGTACGGTATGGGATTTTGTGCATGCTTCCACTTGCACTGTCCCTCCTTTATTCACGAATCGAAAAATTAACGACCGATGGTGATTCGACGCAATTCAAATAGAGGCGAAAAATGCCTCGGCCAATTCAAAGGTGACGGCCTTCATCCCTGCCGGTAAAAGCAGCATTTTTAGAGAATTTCTCGCCGATGCGTCATCATCGACGGCATAAACATATATGCTGCTATCATCAGGCAAGGTAGACTCCAGTCTCGGGTGGTGTACAAAATGGATTATAATTTATAAGATAGTAAGCAATTAAATCGGGCAAAACAATTGTCCTTTGGTGCATTGTACCTAAGTACAATAGAAGCTATTGTTGGACATTCATGGCTTTCGTTGTAATACGACCCATCGGATTGTTGTTGAACGGATTGCTGATAGTTACGGGGCCTGCCGGACTCGGATCACCGATTGGTCCAGCACCGGCACCAAGGAGGTAGCAAGCATGCTAAAAAATGAATTTTCGCCTGTTGGCCGACCAACTCGGCGCAACGTCATCATGTCGGACAGAAAGCACGGTGGGGGGTGAACGTTTCTATTCGACGGACAAGGAAAATTGAACAACGCCTCTCTCACTATCCGGTTCATTACTGATCTCAACCGATTGCACGTCTATGCGCGCGGCGTCAATGCCGGCCTGTTCGATCAAATAGGCACTCACCGCATCGGCACGCCGCTGGGCCAGTTTTTCCAATTCGTCGTCGATTACCTGATCGGTAGCCGTTTCCGCCAGCGCGTAGTCTTCCTCCGCCAAATCGTCGTCGGGGGGGATTGTCTGCAAAGAATCTCCCATGAGCGCATTGCTGTCCATGCGCTGGTCGGCCTTCCCCACGATACCCACGGTCAGGGCGTTTCTTTCCTTCAACACGCTTGCCAGAGCATTCAATTTCTTGATTTCGCGATCCTGCAGGTCTGAGCGGCCGAATTCAAATTCCACCGTGCTCAATTCCTCACCGCTGAATCCATCGACCTCCGTTATAGCCGCAAAGGGGGCGCTGCCGGCATCTTTGATGGTGCCCGTAAGTGCACTTTGGATGGTCTTGGCGAAATCGAACTGGGGATCCTTGACGCTGCCCTTTACTGGTACCTGGAGGTTGATGCGACCCTCGCTGTCCTTCAGCAGGGCCACACCGAGCTTGATGGGCAGATCCACGGCATCGGGGCTGTCGACCGGCTCGCCCAGCGCCAGTTGATCTATAGCGATGATATTGTTGCCGTCGACGGTGTCATTGGCCACCTGGTATTTCAGGTCCACGTGCAGGGTTCCCTGGTCAATCCTGTAGCCGATGAATTTACCCGAATAGGGCGAGACCGGGGGTAACGCAAAATCCTTCAGCGACACATTCGCCTTGCTGTACTTAAACGCATTTATCGGGTTCATCTGACCCGATCCTTCGAGGCGGCCTTTGCCGTCGATGCGGCCATTAAACTTGTAATCGGCCTTGGCCGAAGGATCGGAGGACAAGCCCGTGGCTGTGGCGTCGGAGATCTCCAAACGGGTTTTGTAAGTCGGTGAAATGGACGCATCCACAAAATCACCGATAAATGTCTTGAGCTGAACCCGGTCGACACTCATCGGCATGGGACCCTTGAACTGCACGAGAAGGAAATCGACCAGGCGTTTGAGCAGATTATCGGTCCCTTTGTCGTCGCTCGTCTCTTTCTCGACAGGGGTGAAGGCATTGACCACATTGACCACACCGGCTTCGTCGACGGTGACCCGGGCACGAGGCCGGTCGATAAGCACCTGAGCGAGCGTCAATTGGTTGGGACGCAGTTCCAGACCGATTCCTTGGGTTTTTAATTGGGCCAAGGTGATGAAGTCTTCGGTTTGGACGCGATCTTTGATTTTTACATCGTCGACGCTAAAATCTCCTTCGTAGCGAATCTGTGGCTGGCTGTCCGTGCCGCGATAGCGAATGCGACCTTTTGAACTGGTGGTGCCAGAATCGATTTGTGCATTGACGGCTTCGTCAACATAGGGTTGAAAGGATTTCAGGGCAATTTTCGAGGTGACCACGTTAAGATCGGCCTGCAAGGGGACCATGCCCGCCGTGCCCTTGACATCGATATCCCCTGCCTGGTTGAACCGCATGCGAAGGTCGAGTGTCGCCGTCTTGCCCTTGGCATTGGTAAGATTCTCCACGAGCATATCAATGTTGTCGACAGTAAACTTCGCCGGAAGGGCGAGGGTTTGGTCTTCGAATGCCAGCCCCCACTCTTTCACTTCCATCTTCTTGAGCGCCACCAGCCATGGCTGGCCGGGGGCCGTTTCAGGCTCGGCCCCATCGGTCTTCTTCTCCTGCTGCCATTTTTCGATATCCTGCAGAAAAAGCCGCTGGAGCTCGAATGTCCCTTCAGGCGACAGCCAGGAGTGAATTCGACCATCCGCCGTTTCGATCAATTCGACGTTCACCTCACGGGCCTGCAAGTCGGCGTCAATTCCTCTGATGGAAAAGGCGGGTAAGGCGATCAGCACCTCCTTTTTACCCTTTTCGACGAGTTCGAAACCGTTGAGCGTGGTGGCCCCGTTTTCCAACCGGGCGCTGAGCTCGCCGCCATCGATGGCCACGGAGAAGTCACCGGATGCTCCGGTCAGGCCGTTGACGATTTGAAAGGACACATGGTCCTTGATGTGTTCCCAGAAGTGGCTCAACTTGATATTCGAAACAGAATAGCCGCCCTGGGTCCACATCGGCTTGACGGTCATCTCGCCGTTCAACTGATAGGTCCCGCCGCTGGGTCCGGTGCCGTCGAAGGCGTAGCTTCCCCGCTGGTCCGCTTTGGTGCTCAGGTTGTCCGCGGTCAAGGTGTTGAGAATCGCGGTTTCGCGGATCGGTTCTTGACCAGTTTGGGTATCGATGGTGAATACCCAGTTGTTCACCTCGACATGATTGACCGTCGCTGTCCAGGGGGCGGTCTCGCTGGTTGCGGCCTCGGTCTTAGGTTCCGTCTCCCTCTTCATCGCCATCAGTTTGTCGATATCGGGCTGGAACAGGCTCTGCAGCTCCGAGGTGCCATCCGTGGCCACCCAGGACTTGAAGGCGGCGTCGGCCGTCTGTATCCGATCGACCCCGACCTCTTGGGTGTTCAGGTCGGCGGTGATGCCTCGGATGGACAGGGTCGGTATGGCGATCAGCACCTCATCTTTACCCTTTTCCACCAGTTTGAAATCGTCGAGTTCAAAGGCCCCGTTTTCCAACCGTGCGTTGAGTTGCCCATCGACGATCTCAAGCGTGTATTGACCGGACACATCCGCGGTGCCGCTGATGATTTGAAAAGAAACAAGCTCCTTGAGGTGTTCCCAGTAGTGATTGAGCCGAGTATCGCTGATGGTGTAGTTGCCCTGAACCCGGACCGGATTGACCGTGATTTGCCCGTCGATTTCAAATTGCCCACCCAGAGGTCCCACACCGGTGAACCGGTATTCGCCCTGGCGGCCCGCCAACGTGCTCAGGTTGTCTATGGTGAAAGAAATGGGGGTGAGTTCTTCCCGGATCGGTTCCTTTCCCGACAGATTCTCGACGACTGCTATGCCTTCCACGACCTGAAACTTTTCTATGATGGCACGCGGGAGTCCAGCCTCCGCCTTCTCTTCCGGTTCCGTTTTTGGAGTGCTCAATTTGGTTAGGATATCGTCGATATTTAACTTATTCCCCGGCAACAGCTTCAGCACGCCGAAGGGACTTTGGACTCGAATCTCCTTGACGGTAAACGCCCATCTGAAAAGGGATGCTACTTGGGCGTTGGCATAAAGTGTTTCGAAGCCGGTGAAGGGTTGACCATCGACCTCATGAACCGTCAGCTTGGATATTGTCGTCGAGAGGACAAGGGGATTGAGTTTGATGTCCGCTATGGTGACCTTGCGGTCCAAAAGACCGGAAAATTGTTCCTCTAACTGGGGTTTGAGAAGCGGGGGAACGACCCAAAAACCGATTATCACGTAGAGCAGGAACAGTCCCGCGACAATCAGGCCGATCTTTTTGGCCAATTGAATGCGTTCGTTTTTTTTATCCTGATCATCTGCCATGATGATCTTCCTTTCTATGGGCGATGTGCGTTGCCGTTATGGAACGATAGAAACCGATTCTCGACATGTGAAAGTGCTCGCCTAGTGTTATAGGAAGCGGATCACTGTCGATTACTATGCCAATCGGCGACTAAAATATTTAAGGGCGTGCCAATCCAAATCGATACCGATTCGATGAGGGAAACCATCACGCACACGGTTGACCCCTCAACGACTCAGCCAATAGATCAGCCCCGGCAAATCGGTGAACCCAATGGTGAAAAAAATGGTATCATCGGCATCATTGATGATGTCACGCGCTCCCAGACTGATGCGTACCCGATTCTTTAATAGATAAGCATGCACATCGACACCAAATGTCGTCTGGTCGCCGACGTCGGGGGCCTTCCAGTCATGATACACGGCAGGGGTAACCCCCCACCCGGAAAAAATCGATCCGGTTTCGATTCGCGTCAGGTCCAGCCCGATCAATCCGTAATTCTCACGACGCTTATCGGCGTTGGAATTGATCAGGCCACCGGTAAAGCCGACGCCAAAGCGGATTCCTGCATTGAGACGATCGAAATTCCACGTCGGCTGCCATAGAAACAGTAGATCGCCCTCCGCAAAATCGAATGACGCTTCGTAGGGAATGATAGTACGTAAAAACCAATCCCGGGGTGCCGTCGATGGTGAAAAGGTGAACGGCGGATACTTGTAAGTTGTCGTTCTTAGCGTCAGAGCGACGGCCCCCATCAATGCTGGGCTGGTTTTCTCCCGCTTGCCGGGATCGGGTTCGCGGGCCTGGTAGACGCGTTCGGCCATTTCTTCAAGGTGAACCAAGCGGCCGGTGGCCCGGTTGACCAATTCATAGGACCAGTATTCGGGGTCATCCATTATCAGCCCCAAGAGAGAGGGCTCGCCTGCGCCGGTTGGCGTGGGCTTGAACCCCTCCGCTTTGAGATAATCAAAAAACTCTCGTTCAATCGATATCAACTCCTCTGACCCCTCTCCGTCTTGACGGTTCGCCAGTATTGATTTTTCCAGACCCTGGTAAATGATGCGGATATCTTGATCCTCCGGCGGCATGGGATCGTAGGCGTAGCGCAGCTCACCCCGAGGGCCAAATTCCCGCTTGGCCATCAACGCAAACAGGTAGCGGCTTTTGGGATTGTCGGCCACACCGATCAGTCGATAGAGTTGTTCGCTCAGGCGATCGCGACAGGTTTGGATGTTTGCCGCTTGGTCGCGTGTAGGGTAATTGCGTGCACACTGGCTTTCGGTTGCCACGACAATCGCATCGTAGATCCCGACATAGTAATCGAATTCACGAAACTTGTAATCGATGAAGGCGCCGAAAGCGCCCAGCAGCATCCCCGTGATGGGACCACCGCGGCTGGTCACGCTAATCGAACGATCGGAATCGATGGACAGCCGCGACTGTTTGATGCTTCTGATCAAGGTCTCATCCTCGGGCGCCACCGTTGCGGTGATGTCAACCAATGCGCGCGCCAACTGCTCTCTCAGACGCGCACCATCGATGGTGCATCCCAAAGCCTCATGATCGGTATTCTTGTCGGAAATGCATGTCTTGGCGATGCCTGATTGCGACAAGGCCTTGGCGGACAACGGTGGAATGACAGGAACACGACTGTAGCTGTGGCTAAGCTCTAAAAGCCGTGCCGTGTGGCGCAGGCGGTCGGCGCACTGCGGTTCTCCTTCAAAATAGGGCAACAGGGATTCGCATTTCACATCGGCTTGGCTGCGGTCGATGAGGTCGGCAAGGTCTCGGCTGATCTGGGGAAGGTTCAGCCGCCAGCTGTCGCTGGTCAATTCGCGGTAGAGCTCATATTTACGGGCTGTTCCGATCGCGCCACCGAGAACCTCCGTCTCAGCAGTTAAATTAAAGGTCATCTCGCGGCAGGCGTCGGGCGGGTTTTCCCCTTCACACGCCAACATCATTTCCGCAGCTTGGCTTTCATAGCGTTCCCGTTCCGGATCGAGATAGAGGTACTTGACAGGCAGATTGTCATTTTTGTTGCGCACGCTGGATTCCGCTAGTTGGCGGGCCAGTCCGATCGGCAGGTTGTCGAACAAGCCGCCGTCTGCGAATTCGGCTTCCGCCAATTCATACCCATCCGGACACTGCAGTCCGCCTTCATTGCTTTTTTCAGGTGTCGCAACAGGTTGCCCATCACTGCGGTGCTCTGGGGAGAGATCCGTTTGCCGGCAATAGTTCAGGCGCTTGCGGCCAAAACCGACGGGGAAGGCGGAGGTGGTCAACAGGGCGTCTTCGACCTGCTGGTAGGTAATGGACAACGGCGACCGGTCGGTCGGCCAGGGCATGAGGATCATTGACGGGTCGGTGAGCAGCGGGTAGTCATCGGGTTGAAAGCCAAATTCGGCGCGGCCATCCTGCCGCGTGCGCAATTCAAAGGGAATAAAAAAGCGCTGGTTTTTGATCTCGACGCCGCTGACACGCATGATCTCAGGTTTGACGCGCGTCACCGTCAAACCAAAGGGCAATCGCATTCCCGGTCGAAAGGCGCCCGGTTGATCCCATTTTTGGTGAAGGTCACGGGCAACCTGGACGAAGTCTTTTCTGGCCAGCAATGCATCATCGGGCAAATACAGCGGGGAGTCCGGGGTGGTGGGCAACAGGCTATTCACATCGGGGGTAAGCCAAACGTCTCTGAAAATGTTGTCGTCAATGCGATTGACAAACCCGCCTTCCTTTTCCGGGTTCAAACACCAGGTCATGGCCGCCAGGATGGTGTTGATGCCCCCTGCGGAGGTCCCGGCGATGCTTGCGACCTTAATGGGACGCAACTCACCATGCAGGGTCCAGTCCCGGGTGCTGTCAACCTGGCGCAGCACCTCCACCAGCCCCCAGATCAATCCCGCCTCATAGGCACCCATGCTGGCCCCCCCGCTGATCGCCAGAGAGAGGCGAGTGGGCAATTGTTCAGCTGTCACCGATCCTGTATGCCCGAACTGCGCCAAGAGGATCAAACTTAATAGAACTGGAAGGAGTCGCCATTCCATACTAGATCTCTCCCCGGTTGGTTAAGATCATTTGTCCTATCCAGCCGGTATGGTTACCAAGGGCAAGCCCTCTTTTCCCCCGGTCTCGGTCAGCGAAAATAGGATCATTAAAAACGCGAATGTCCGCTTGGATTGGAAATCGCTTTTATCGATCCAAAACCAGTGGTCCTCGTATTTGACAGCGGTAAACGCATTCTCCGGTTTGTCAGGTCCGCTCTTTACTTGAACGAGTTTTTTTAGATTAGCCGCTTCACCAGCGGGTGTTGGCAGCGAAGGAATCGTAAGGCCATTGGACACGTGTTCAACGGGTACATCGATCTGAGTCGCCAGATTGACCATGATCTGTAGGATCGAACGGGTCAGCATGGCAATTTCATCGTTACTTTGAGCGATGAGTCCGTAGGTCACCTTGATCTCTTGTTTGGCCGGATCCAATCCCAAAAGTTGCACGATCTCCATACGGGCTTCTGCAATTTCGGGCGAGATATTTTTGCGGTGAAAAAACAGAATTGTAGTATTCTTTCGATCCGTTTCCTTGATGATGCGCATACCCACTGCACCGGATTGTTGTATTTTGCGAAACAAGGAAACCAAATAATAATATTCAGGGTCGCCCAACCGCTGATCGGATCCGCCGGCCTGCCGGCTGCGAAGCCCGTTGATGGATTCAACAACGATGGGGAAGATGATGTCGGCCGGCCACCCCGATTGCATCAAAAATAAAACCGCTTGGGGTGGAATGGGGGTCATGAAGTTTTCATTGAATTTGGCACCGGTGATCGGGGCGTAGGTAATCGTTGGACGGTCGGTATATTTGCCGGCCGTGCCCAAAGCGAGAAAGTCGCCTTGAACGGCCGCTTCGGAAGAAACAGTCCCGCCGAGATTGACTGATCCCTCCAGCGTATAGCCGCTCACCACAGATGCCACCTCTACGAAAAGGGGCATGTCGGCATAGCGCAGTTTGACGATGTTAAGCAGCGTCTGCGCCTTCCAGGATTCGGCAATCGCCGTATTGTAGTCGAATCGATCGCGGGGAACGGTTGTTGGCCCGATGTGGGTACAGCCAGTAGGCAAAAGTATAGCCAAAAAAACCATCATCATCTTGTAATACATTGGCATCTCCTATTGCATAGGCGTGGGTTTGGGCCGTTCAAATCCTTCCTGAATTTATCGCTTGACGGCGAACCATCCAGGGACCCATGGACATTGTGGCAAATCAAGCATTGTGGACTGTAGAGACTGCTCGCGGGTTCGGTTGGTTTGCCCCTCGTGGCTTACTTTCTGTTTGTCTTTTTTCGGGTCATGCGAATGATAACAAATATAACGATAATAATGGCGCCAGTAACAGCCAGAAATTGTGCAGACCGTTTAAAAAAATGGTCAACTCTTTGATCGGCGGCGTTGTTGAACTGTTCAAGCAGAGACGAAACCAGTGGCGTACTGGTTTGATTGACGTTAAGCGTAAGTTGGTTGAGACCATCTACCGTTGCCTGGATTTTCTCGATGGCGGCAATATACTCATTTATGTCGAATGGTTTGGAGGACGTTGCAGAATCGGTGTTTTCGAACCGAGTGGCGATTCCATCAACAGCGGTAACCAATTGCTGGGAGGCCGCTACGGTTTGCTGCAAACTCTGGATTAGACGCCCACTGTCCACAGTTATCTGCTGCAATTGACTGAATGCCGCATCGACACGATCAAGGGTTCCTTGAACGTCCTTGTTGACCTGACGAATCAGCGTGGCTTTGTCATCGATGGCATCGAGGATAGCTTTGCGCTCACGGGAAAGCAATCTTTCGACGTCGGAAAATGCAGCGGCGCGCTCGTCCGCCACTTGCGTGGGCAACTTCTCAGCCACATTGGCAAATCGGTCGGCCGTCATCCGGAAACCGGAAATGTCCTTCAACAGGGTGTCCATTTCGGGCTGCATGACCAGCTGTTTGTAGACCATCTCCGCCTGAAATCCCATGATCAGCTGCATCTTGGTCAGAAGAAACATGGCCCGTTCGGAGGTCATGCGCACCTCATCCACCGCTGCGGTGGCTTCCTGGACAGGCGCCAGCAGACCACCGGGTTTCTGGATCTCTTTCAGGTTCGGTTTTTTCCCGATTTCGCCGAAATCACTAAAGCGGATATAGTCCACCGCTCTTTGGTTGGGATGTTTGGTGTACCATTCCGAAATCAAATCATAGAGCTCACCCATCTGATCGGGAGTCATTACTTTGGCTGCCAGGTTCCAGGCATCCGTCTCCATTTTTTCGAAAGCGTCCACCATGATCGTCGCGGGCATGCCGAAGATCTGCGGGCGCCAGAAATTATCCCAGACCATCCGATTTAAGGTCGTCATGACAACCAAATCCAGCAAGGCCGATCCTGGACTGGGGCCGGCCGCAATCTCTGCGGCGGCACTCAACGAGTAGACTTTTCTGGCTGAGGCAGTAAATCTACCCTCTTTGGTCGGAATCTTTGCTTCCAGGTCAAACGCGGCCTGTCCAATGACGGCGATAAATCGATTGGCATAGCTGATGACCGCCGCCTGGAGTTCCTCCTGAGTCATTTGAACGTTGCTCTTCTGCACCTCTGAATCTTGTGGCCGCGAGCCGAGGGCCGATGCCGCCGGTGAACTCACCAATAGAGACACCAGCAAAAAGACAAAAGCATAATATAAACGAAAAAGATAATCGGGTCTCATTAAAAACCCTCTATTCCACTGACAATGGTGGGTTCGTAGAAATCAGCTCAATTAACTCAAAAATTCGCTCTTGGCTGTGGTCCACCAATCACGCTGGATAGGATACGCTCTGCGGCCAGAAGGATGCGCGATCGAAAGGGTAGCTGAAAAGCCGTTTTGTTGGTTCAGGCTCTCCGCTTATTCCACGGTTGTTTCCGAACATGCGGCCGCGTTCACGTCCAACAGCTTCTCCCGCAGCAACTCGATGTGTACGCGCATGTCAAAGAGTTCTCGGGTGAATCCGAGCGGGACCGATATCTGTGATACATTTTTTTCGATCGTTTCCAATTGCGTCAGGAATACATCTTTCCTCTCCCGGATATCGCTGTTTAAGATTTCATAATCGATCACCATCAACTGATCATACCAGCGATAGATCCTGGAACGCACCCGCCAACTGTAGAACGGTGGCAGCAGCTTGATCAGGGGAAACAGCAACACAATCAGCGGCAGTAGCATGATTTTCATGCGAACAAGTAGATTGACCAGCCAGAAAGGAAGATGGCGCTGCAAAAACGGCAACCCGTCCGTGTAATACCGCTCGGCATCACTACTCAACGGATAGTGATGAAACTTAGGTGTCGGAAAATCCCCCTGTTTCTCGAAAATTTCGCCCGGTGAACCGACTTCTTTTGCCGCTTGAAGCAGAAGGTCGATGAGCGCCGGATGAAAATCTTTACGCACCACCAGTTGGGCCGTCGGTGCCAACAGGAAAATATCTGATTTGGGATTGTTGTTGGCGAAATCGAAGAACCCTTCGGGAAGCGTCAACAACGAGAGATAGTGAAGACGCCTGGTATACGCGGGCCCCCGACGAACGCTCATCAACCGAATATTTGGTGAATTCAGCAGTTCGAGCCGCAACTTGCTGTGAAACGCCATCACAGAAAAGGCAGCGTCGAGTTCACCGGCTAAAAGCTGCTGCTTGGCCGCTTTGTCACTGATGTGCACGATTTGACTGTTTTCGCTGGTTACACCGTTCATGGTCAATAACTGCATTGCCAATTCTTTCGTGCCACTTCCACTATTACCGGCGGCGACTCGTTTGCCCTTTAGATCATTAAGATGTCTGATGGTTAGTTCGGCACGATGGAAAACCCAAAGCGGTTCGTAAAATATGCTTCCCAGGGAAACGAGGTTGTCCGATGCCGTCGGGTTTCCGACGCCGCCTTGCAGAAAGATCACATCGATGCCGGTATTTTTGTCGGCGAGGAGACTCAGGTTTTCAACCGATCCGGCAGTCTCTTTTACGCTCAGGGTAACGCCGTCTCGAGCCAGGATGTCGGCATATCTGTGGCCCATTTCATAATAGGCGCCGTTGGATTGCCCGGTGGCAATGGTGATGTGTCGCGGGGGGGCCGGGTCGACGAATTGGTACGCGGTGACAAAGCCAGCCAGCGTGATAATGATCGCGGGGGCAAAGTACGCGAGATAATCTTTCGGCCGTCGACGCCTCATCACCAATCCTCTATAAGGAGTCAAATTTAAATTTCAGCCGCATTCCGCGGCAATAGGAATCGATCGTTACATAGCGCTGATTGAGATTGGGGACCGGCGGTGTCATTGGCCGGTTCAATTCTAAACGGAACAGACGGTCCGCCGATAGTTTATCCTTCGGTAGTGATATTGCTTCTGGTCCAATTGGGGCCGGCGATGCGCCAAGCGGAAAGCGTTCTCGCTGACGCATCGCCGAATACGTCCCCGCTTTACTCTTTGGGTGTGAAATTAAATTTTTGGCCACCAATGGCCGCCTCGTACATCAACCCGCCTTTGGCGTGGGTGAATACGACCATCCCCTTGTAATAGTTGGCTTTGGCCTGTTTACCCGTCGCCGGCCCGGCACTGGCGCCGGCCGATGCTCCTTCAGTGCCGGCTTTGGCCTGGACACCGGCGGTAATGGCCACGGCGGATGCCGAGGCGTCGAACTCGAACTCGCCGCTGGTGAACTCGTCATAGGCCCGCTTGTCCTCGAAGAAGATCATCTGACTGAACGCCTGGCCGCCGGCCTGCCAGCCAATGGAAACTTTGACCAGTGAGGCTTCCCCGGTCACCTTGCCTTTCTTGTAAACCTGACCCTTGCCATAGGCGCCGCCGATACCCAGACCGCCTTTGCCAATGGTCGGAAACACGGCATAGCCGTAAGCGCTCTTGAAGAACGGTTGGACGGCTTCGGATTTTTTATAAACGTCGATGGTGTCCGTGTAATTGTCGGCCAGCGCTGGTCCCGACAAGGCAACCAACAACACAGCTGCCATCAACATGGTGAATACATGTTGTGTTTTCATTGTTGCTGCTCCTATTTCCTGCCTGGTTTGGTTATGGCGTGCCGACGGCCAGTTCAACGCGGCGGTTGCGTTGCCGACCCTCCGCCGTGGTGTTGTCGGCCACTGGATTGTCTTCTCCATACCATAGGGTCACGATCCGCTCCCCGTCAATGCCGGCATTGGTCAACGCGCTCTTGACGTTCTCTGCCCGGAGCTTAGAAAGACCCAGGTTGTACGCTTCGTCACCGACGCTGTCGGTAAACCCCGCGACGACCACATAGGCGTCAGGGTTCTGCTGCAGGAAGTCGACCAGCGCGGTTTTCTTTTCACCATACTCGGCACGCAGGTCAGCGCTGTTGAAATCAAACAGGATGTCATCGGCGACTGCTCCGACTACCTGGGTTCTTGGAACCAAACGCTCGTAGGAGGTGGTCTTGACCGAAAACAGCGCACCCCCGAGGTAATTCGGATTGTCCAAAAAGGTTGCCAGCGGAACGACCCGGGAACAAGTGTTGACCGTGGAAACGGCCTCCAGGAGTCGCTGATTGACATCGTCGGTGGCACTGCTGATCAGATAAAAGCAGACATCGTTGTCGTTGGCGATTTCCTGGGCGATCTGCAATGGCTTCTTGGGTCCCCGGACCACCGAGAAAGAGCCGTCCGTGAACATGACGACGGCTGTCTTGCCACTCAGATTGGCAAGCACTTTGCGCAGACCGTGCAGGCCGGCCTGAAGCATGGTCGGCCCCTGGCCTTTGTCCGGCAGCTGATCGATGGCCGCGGCAAACCGGTCGCGATCATAGGGTTGCATGCCGTAAATTTCCTTGAAGGTGCCGGCCAGGGTCTCGTTGTTGGTGTATTCGTACAGGCCGGCCTGATAGCCCAGGTCCGGAAGCCAGGCATTGCGTTCCTTCAACAGGTTCTTGGTGGCCTCGATTATGGTGATGCTCTTTCCGGGCACCATTTCATTGGTCGAGCTGGAGGTGTCGAACAGGACGATGAAATTGTCCACGTTGGGAATAAGATCCGTTACGGTCACCACCTGGGTTTCCATCATTTCTCTGGTAACAATACGAAACGCCAGAGCATCCGCGACGATCCAAACGGATACCAGGCAGCCAAGCAAAGTTGACAGGACGATAGATTTTTTCATGGGTTTTCTCCTTCCATTTTGAGGTTTTTTGTGTGTGGTGGTGTAAGTTGGTTATCACCAAAATGCACCATGAGTCTTATTCACGATCCAAATTAATACGTACACTTTTCAATGTATTGCTGACCAAACTCAGATCAAAATCTTCCTCTCCCATTTTCTTTTTCACAAGCACATCCTCGCCATCACCGCGACCCTATGGAATTGGATACGTTTCGAGTACCACTGCAACATTCCACTTTGCGACACGAGGTCCTTTGAGAAATCGGCCCAAATAATCGATCAAGCGGTCGAGCGTCACGGTGGAAAATCTGCAAATACGGTAAACCGAATCGACGCAATGGCGAGACTGCGGGGATTGGATCCCCGATAAACTCAATCCGAAGTCGATTGTCCCCATTCACTCAGCGCCCAGCGAATGCTATCCAACAGCGCTTGATCGTCCACCGGCTTGCGGAAAAAACCCGCAGCCCCGCTTCTGAAGGCCTGTTGGCGGTCTCCCTTTGAATCAAACGCTGTCAAAAATATGACCGGTATGCGGACACCTATTTGTCTGAGCCGTTGCTGGAGTGCCAGTCCACCATTCCCCGGCATTTTGAAATCGGCAATCACACACGTATCGCGTTGGCAAATATCAGACGCCAAAAATGCCTCGGCCGATTCAAAGGTGATGGCCTTCATCCCTGCCGATAGAAGCAGCATCTTCATCGAATTTCTCACTGATGCGTCATCATCGATGATATAAACACATATGCTTGCTTCATCAGGCAAGGCGACCTCCAGTCTCGGATGGCGGGCGAAGCGGATTTCAACTTACTAAGACAGTAAGCCATTAAACTATTCGAAACAATTGTACTTTGGTGCATTGTACCTAAGTACAATACAAGCCATGCATGGAGGATGGGGATGGAAGCAAGAAGTCGAATTATTATGGGAGAGGATCAAGAAGCGGCATTCACCGGGTTGATACCGGCTTTTTCGGTTAAGCGAACCAACTCGGCGAGTGAATCGACCCCCATTTTTTCCATGACCTGTTTGCGATGGGCCTTAACGGTACGTTCGGTAATATCCAATTCGATGGCGATCTGCTTGTTCAGATAACCGGCGATAATAAACGTCAGGATTTGGCGCTCCCTGGCGGTCAAGCTGTCCAAATGCAAATGGATGCGGTCGATCTCATTTCGCGACGCACGCGCCTGTTCGCCTTTGGCCAAGGCTTCCGCAACAGCCGTTAACAGTGTCGAGTCATCGAACGGTTTGGGAAGGAACTCGATTGCACCCTTTTTTATAGCCTTTACCGACATGGGGATATCGCCATGGCCGGTGATAAAAATCATCGGCATGGGATGCGACGATCCAACCAGCTTATCCTGAAGCTCGAGGCCGCTGATATCCGGCATTTTCACGTCTGACACCAGACAGCCCGGCCGTTGCCAATCAGTAACCGCGTCAAGGAATTCATTCGCTGATGCAAATGTCTGCACGGCATACCCGGCCGACTGCAATAACAGGCTTAAGGAATCTCTGACCGAGGGGTCATCATCGACGACGTAGACAATCGATTGTGAAAGTTGCATCCGTTCCATCCGTTTTTGAAATTTAATCAAATTTTTACGTCAACAGCTGGAAAAGTCAAGACGAATGTCGCGCCTCCGTGTGAGTTGTTTTCAGCCACAATGCTGCCGCCATGGGCATTGATGATGGACTTGCTGATCGCCAACCCCAACCCCAATCCTTTGGCCTTTGTGGTGTGGAAGGGCAGGAACATATTTTTGAACTTTTCGGGGGCGATCCCTTTTCCGTGGTCGACAATTGAAACCCTTATCTTGTTATCCGCATCTGCTTGTGAGTTGATTTTAATTATACGTTCGCCAACCGGCATATCATCCATGGCATCCATGGCGTTGGTCAATAGGTTCATCACCACCTGTTGAATCTGGACCGGATCTCCGTAAATTTTTGGGGATGATGGGTCCAGATCGGTTTCGATCGTCGTATCGCGCATCACCAGCTCGCTGTTGATGAGCGTGATCACTTCATCGATCATTTGATTGATGCTCAGTATTTCGTTTTGCCCCATCTTTTTCTTGACTATGTCCCGCAGCCGGTTGACGACCGCCGATGCCCGTTTGTTGTCCGCAACGATACCCTCCAGCGCCTTGCGTACACTGATCTCATCGGGAACGTCTGCATCCAGGAAACGAAGGGCGGCTTGTGCGTAACTGCGCATGGCGGCCAGCGGCTGGTTGATTTCGTGAGCCAAGGCGCTGGTCATGGTATTGATGGTAACCACGCGTTCGATATGCGCCAAATCAGATTGGAGTTGCTGGGACTCGGACCGTAGCTGTTCCCGTTGGGTGACATCTCGATTGCTGACGCGCAAGCCTATAGCCTTTCCCTGTTCGTCGAACACCGGTTGGCAGGCATGTTCGATCCAGCGGACGTCACCATCATGCCTTTGAATGCGAAACTGGATCAGATCTCTGACCTCCGTTTGTTGTTTCACGGCGCATCGATGTTCCCGCCACAGCTGATGATCCTCAGGTACGATAATTTTCTCAATTAAATCGGGTTCACTGATGAATTGGCTCGGGGAGTAGCCGCTTATTCGTTCGCAAGATGGTGAGACGTATGCCAATGATCCATCGGTTCTTCGCCAATACTCCCAATCGTATGTGTAATCAGCCATGGTTTTGAATTTCCATTCAGCCGTCCTGATCCGTTTTTCGGAATGCTGGCGTTCGATGGCGTTGGCAAAGATTTCTCCAATCAACCGCAACCGATCGCGAACATCTGCCGACCAGCTGCGTTTAGACCGAATGGCATCCAGACCAATGGCGCAAAGGGGGGCATCGGCGACCTGCACAGGAAGCATCAGAAAGGATTGGATTCCGGTTCGGCGGCAATAGTCGTATTCGCTGAGCGCGTTGTATTCGGTTAATTTTTTAATATCGGTCACCACGATTTCCTGGCCGCCGATGAGCTTTTCATAAGCCCAGGGGATAAATTCCTTGACGATCGTTCCGCGTATGACCGGGTCGGGAACGGTTCCCTCGGATTCCCACATGTGAGAGATGACAAAACGGGTTTTTTCCCAATTAAATCGGAAAACGAATGCCCGATCGGCTTTCAATAGTGAGCCCACTTGGGAGAGGCTTTGCCAAATTTTCGAATCGATCTGATCTGCCGATAAGCGGATGAAATCCGAGGACAATTGGCTGACCAATTTTTCAAAAGTCAACCGCTCCACCAGATCTTGCTCCGCCTGTCTGCGTACACCCCGCAGGTACAGCAGGTAGGCGATCACAATGCCCTGGAATAAAATTATCAACAACGTACTGATTATTCGACCTTTGTATTTGTCCCATGGGCTGAGTTGCTTGAATTTTACTAAACTGCCTGGTGGCAGCCGATCCTCGGGCACAGACCAGCGTTTCAGTTCTCTCCAGTCGAACATGGGCTTCACATGGCTTTCCCTGCTTATGGGGATGTCGGCGGGTCGCTCGCCATTCAATACGCGCAGTGCAAATGTCCCTAAAGACATGCCCTCTTCCTCGACACTGATTAAATTACCACCAACAATGCCGTGGCCGAGTATTACGTCCCAAAAACTGTAAACCGGCGCGCTGGCAGCCCTTGAAATCTGGAAAGCCGATTGTGTTGCGGTAAACTTAACGCCTGCACCATCCTCAATAAGGGGGATATACATGATCAGCGATCGCTGCGGAAGGTTGGCCACCCTGTCAAGGATTACGGGCATAGAAAGACCGGTCAAATCGATAAAATCGACTTTACGCGCAAACGGCTTGAACGCCTGCATGGCATTTTTCCCCCACGTGCGTCCGATGCTTCCGGCTCCCGCAACAACGGCAACCGTTTGGGTGCCGGGATGCAGATCCAGGGTCAATGCCAATGTTTCCGAATATTTCGGGGACGAAAGCAAACCGGTGATGGTAGGACCCAATTGCTTGGCATTGAAGAGTTGTTCTTCGATACCGGCGAAGATCACCGGTACATCGGGAAAAATGTCTTTCCCGTGGATCAGCATGAATTCGAGCGCCGTGTTATAGAGGGTGATGATAAGATCAGGCGGAGAAGATGCATATTTGTGGCGGAGCAGGTCTGATATCAGGCGAATATATCGGTTGTCTTTAAAACGCAGCACATCCAGGTATTCGATGTCGATTGACGGACTTCCGGTCTGCCCGGAAGTTAATACCGATCGGATCCCTCTATGCCACAAATCACCGACCGGTGCGGCAGGACCATAGCTGGCCAAAACGAGAATTTCCTTTTGCTTGGACGTTTTGGATGCCATGGCGGGCTTGGCCGGATGCAGGTTCAAGAATGCAACGCCCATCGTGACCAGTAATATTGATGCAAAACGGCACCTTAGCCGTAAGCCCGTTAAATACTTTCGTATCATTTTGTTTGTTTCGATAAAGCCGATGATTTAAGCCACGATGGCAGATCGTATGATCATTTAAAAAAACCAATTCGTGACAGGGCACTTGAGCAATGAAAACCTATTTTTACAATCTTATAAAGATTTCGCAAGCAAAGACCGTTTCTGAGATCCCTGCTGATCAATTGTATGGCATTGTAAATAGATGGTGGACGTGAATGTAATCTGTATAATTTAAGGGGCCTAAAAAGAATGGCATAGCTTGCCAGGCATTAGGAAGAAGGCTTTTCCCAGCACATCTACATCTTGTGGTCGGGCGAAATTTCGCATAGGTGGTGATTACATGACCGTCAATGAACATAGTTGAGCGCTCATTCGTGTGACTCGAGATAACGACCAGTTCGATTAAATTACAAATATCAAAACTCTGGAAGTATCTATTAAGAGTGTACCAAATGTAACCAATCGGTTCAGCGGCAACAGGTTCGCAGCGTGCGCTTCAATGTTTATCAGGGCGGAGCGATCTGTGTGACGAACGATAAAGCGTGTCTATCGAAATAAACGATACAGCGCCCACCCCGAGAGAATTGCCAGCACCGGAAAAGTCACGAGAACGTCGACCCGGATGTTTGTTTCCGGAGTCTTGATCTGAACCAGCCCCCCTATGCCGCATAAAGTCCCCAATCGGTGGGCGCGACGAACAGCGACGCGAGGAATTCCATAGCAGGTCCTTGGAGAATGAGGTGTCAGCCGCCGAAGACGACTGCGTCCGGAATCTCGTAGCGTTCGCTGCCGATGCGGATCAGGTTCAGATCGTTTTCCTTGGTTGTGCCGAATTCAGGGTAGCCGTCCGCCTGGCTGGTGTCGGCGCCGATAGGCTTACCCATGCGAAAGAAGATCGCGCGGGTGCGTCCATCGGGCTTCTGGATCACGACCGTGGCGTAGCCGCCACCGGCGCGGGCGACGCCAAATGGGCATTGCATCATCGGCTGGCCGACGGACTGTGCACAGGGGATATTCCCGGTTGCATCGAACTGGCCCTGGCCTGCGCGCAGCGCCGAATCATCAGGGCCTGTTGCGACGCTCCCGTCGGGCGAAACCGCTGGTGTTAGAAACTCTGCAGCGACATAGCCGCGCGGGCCTCCACCCAGCTGCTGGACATCACACCACACCCGTCCCTCGGCGCGCTGGCAGCCCAGGTTGTCGAGGATCGTGCCGGGCAGATAGCCAGAGATAATCTTCGCTTTGGTGGACGGCTGCTCCCGTAAATTCAATGTGCGTGAAACCCCGGTGACCTGCCAGTTGCGCGGACCGCCATCTTCGGGGGCGGCAAGTAATTCTTCAACACGGCTTGTGCTCGACTGGAACGATACGTCTTCGCCGTGGATCTCCTGAACAAATGCAGTAACAGCGATGATCAGGCCAATGAAAACGAAGCCGATTTGATTTAGAATAATCATAGGTCCTCCAGTTTGAAAAATAATGAGTTTGGTTTGTTCCTCTTATTTATGTGGTTTGCTGACATATCCCATTTAGAGATCTTCAAACCATTTTCTTTTTATATATACCGGATTTCATCTCTTCATGCCCAAGTAAAATTCAACGGTAACAATTTGGAAATTATTAAGATAGTATTGCCATAGGCTCGGTGACTTGAAGGTCCGATGGTTGCGAAACAATGGTTTGCGTGCCGAAAAATTTGGTACTGTCTTTAATCGAGGCAGCACGAAATGGTGGTCCGAAAACGATTGATTCATTGGAACCTATCATCTACCTACCAATGAGCACTGAATTTCCTGTTATGCATCAAAGTTGAAAAATAACAGAATTTGCTTACTATCTTAGCAATTGTACCTTGCTGATTACTTTAACTATCATTCAAATGGAGGATTAGACATGTCGCTAATCAAAGGCAGCGTCGTATCTATCATTGCGGCAGGTTTCATTTTTGGGCTGGTGGCTTGTGAGAAAGAAGGCCCCATGGAGAAAGCGGGAAAATCGGTTGACAAGGCGATTGAAAAGACAGAAGAGGCGATCAAAGAGAAAACAGATTAGTTGGATACGTCATTGAGGGCCATTTTAAATTCGTGGCTCAGTCAGCTGCCTTCAACATTCCCAAATTGACATCCAACTGTGTGGTGATGGTTCTGTCGCAAGCATGTTCAGATTCCTGTTTTTACCTAGTTTCAATGTCAGCATTGATTAAACCATCAAAAATGGGGGCGGATTTCATGGTAAGATCAACGACGTTAATGGTCGTTATCGGTGCAGTGTTTTTTATGGTTTCACAACCGATGGCCGTTTTCGGCAAGACATCGTCATCGGATGTTTCTAAAGAGATGGGTGAAGCGTGGGAAACGTTTAAGTCTTATGTCATCGACCAGAAGAATGATGCCATAAAACATGCCAAAGAAATGCTCAAGAAGGCCGATGCCGAAATCGAGGTGTTGGCGGGCAAGGCTTCGAAAGCTTCCGGTGATGCAAAGGTTCAGTACGACAAAGAGATAAAAAACCTTAAGAAGAAGCGTGCTGAGGCAGCAGTAAAACTCGACCAACTTCAAAACTCATCCGCGGATGCATGGGATTCCACGAAGGACGGGTTCGCTGACGCCTATAAAGACCTGCATGGTGCATACAATGAGGCTGTCGGTAAATTCCAGTGAACCGTTCCTGCGCCAGATTTGAAGCGTTGGCTCGCGACCGGTGCGATAATGCCCAAGCATAATACTCCTTCGGGTCTTTGGGGGTCGGCAGAGCCGTTTTTCGCGAGAATTTCAGGATTCGTTGTCCCATATCCTACACATTGGAGTTGCTGATGTGCCGTTTCCGTTCACGCGCCTTATGCCGATGGTAAACCTATAGGTATGATAACGATGTTCAGGACAACGATTACCATGCTGCTCGTGTTGACCGTGGTTGGCTGCGCGACCACCCGGACTAAATCACCTTTCGAGCCAAAGTCGATTAACGAGGTCAGATTCCGGGATCGCGCGCTATCAGAATACGACGAGGACGTCCGAGTATCGGCAGCCGTACCCAGCGCAGATGAAACTGAAGCCATCTTCGGTGCCAATCTGGCCAGAATGGAGATCCAGCCAATATGGGTAAAAATAGAAAATTACAGCGATAAGGCTTACTATCTCGTTTCGGCTGCGGTCGATCCAAATTATTTTTCACCAAACGAAGCTTCCACTGCCGTACAAGGCGGACTCAGTAATGCCGGCCGAAAAGAGATGGAATACTATTTCAGGTCGATGGCATTCAGAAATCCAATCCAGCCCAACACGGCCGTTTCGGGTTTTATTTTTACCAATCTGGATGAAGGTGAGAAAGTCGTTCAACTTGATCTCATCGGGCACAAGGAGGTTAAGTATTTTACCTTCTTCGTTCAGGTTCCCGGCATGCGGGTCGACTATCGAATGGTGGATTTCGAAAGTCTTTATGAAGTCGCTGAAATCGAGAACCTGGACGAGGATGCATTGCGGGCAGAACTAGAGGAACTGCCTTGCTGCACGACGAACAAGGATGGAACGGAATCGGGAGATCCGATCAATCTCGTGGTCATCGGCGATTTTGACGACATAGCGGCGGCCTTTGTACGCCGGGGCTGGGTTCCTGCGGAAGAGACATACGCATCAGCAGCATGGAAAACGATAAAGTCGTATCTATTCGGTTCACGCTATCGATATTCCCCTGTCAGTTCACTATACTTCTACGGGCGCCACCAGGATTTCGCCCGCCAGAAACCGCGCCACGATATTCACGAACGAAACCACCTGCGATTGTGGTTTACGGCGATGCGGTTTGAGGGCAAACCCGTCTTTGTCGGGCAAGTCAGCCGTGACATCGGCGTCCGCTTTACCACGCGAACCTGGCCGCCTGTCACCCACAAAATAGATCCTGATGTCGACGAAGCGCGTCAATCCGTTATCGAGGATCTGCTTTTTTCCTATACCATCGTTGGATTCGGTTTCGTAAAAGGGATGGATCGCGTGACGCCTTCCAAACCCAAATTCAACCTTACCGGCGACCCTTATTTTACGGATGGACTTCGTGCCGTTCTCATTATTGAAACCGGCCCCACGTCACTGAAACAGATAAAAAATCTTGGATGGGAAACCCCGAGTGAATTTCGTTTCGATATGTTTGACGTCGGATACAATTGGAAAAACGATTGATACGGATGATCGTCCAGTAGGGATTCTTTCATATGCCTGACGCGCCGGACGATTTTGAAAAAAGAACGGACGAATATGGACCATCTGATGCATGGACTGGTGAAAATTAAGACCACGTTGATTTTAGCAGTGCTGTCGATGAACATTCTGCTTGGCGCCATGCCTGCGTTGCTTCAAGCCGAACCACAATTCGCGACAATCGGTTCCGGTGACGTCTCCGGAATATACTATCCAACCGGGTTGATTATCGCTAGGATGATCAATGACAAGCGCCAGGCATACGGGGTCCGGATGACCGTGGAATCGACCCCCGGTTCGGTATTTAATGTAAATGCCATAACGGCGGGCTATCTGGAATTCGGTTTGGTCCAATCCGACAAGCAATTTCAGGCGGTAACGGGACGGGCAGAGTGGACTAAAAAAGGCCCCCAGTCCGGGCTGCGTGCTCTTTTCAGCATCCATCATGAATCGGTAAGCCTGGTGGCTGCCGTCGATGCCGGCATTGAGACCCTTTCCGACCTCAAAGGCAAGCGGGTCAATCTGGGACACCCGCGCGCCGGCCAGTATCAGAATGCCGTCGATGCCCTTAAATCCGCAGGTCTCAATCCGAACCGGGATATTTTGCCGGAAAAAGCAAAAGCAGCCGAGGCGCCACGCCTTCTCCAGGACAACCGCATCGATGCTTTTTTTTTAACGGCCGGCCATCCGAGTGAAATACTCACAGAGGCCGTTTCCGGCATGCGCAAGGTCCGGTTCATTCCGATAACCGGCTCCGGCATAGATGAACTGGTGGCCAGCACAACCTATTATACGACAACCCGCTTGCCGGTGGAACGATTCTACCGGGACGCGAAAGAGGCAGCGGACGTGGAAACCGTTGGCGTTATTGCCACCTTATGTACCTCTGCCGTCGTGCCGGATCATGTTGTCTACGTGGTCACCAAGGAAGTGTTTGACAATTTCGACTATTTCAAGCGACAGCATCCGGCATTTGGCGATCTGACTAAGGAAGGCATGCTCCAAGGCCTTTCCGCACCCCTTCATCCCGGTGCCTTGACATACTATAGGGAAGCCGGGTGGGTGAAGTAGCCTGATTACTGCAGCTGAACAACTAGGCGTTCACAATCGGATGAATTGTTTTCGCCGTGGGATGGCTGTGCCGATCAACGGGACACGCCCTTTCATCAGCTCTCATTTCGTCGACAAAAACGTTTTTTCCCGAGAAGTGCTGGTGGAGGCCCTCGTCCGGTTTATCGAGGAGGATTTGGACCGTCGATAGTTGGATAGATGATCGTAAAGCAGGTGGATCGAGTGACCGGCCAAATTTTCATCGGACCTGTTCTATACCGAACAAACATGCTGTTTTGACTTAACCATTGAGGCCAGTGGCAAACCACAAGATGTATAATGGTCAAGCATTATTCCTGTCCCAAGCAGATACATAAGTTCGCCTGTTTGGATTGAACCGCGATAGCTAGCGCTTACCCCGTCGCTTGCGGCGGGGTAAGCGAGCGAACCGAAAATCGACTTTTTATCCTTACGGTGAAGCCTCCCCGCAGCTTGCCACGGGGGGCTTCAATTTCGAAATCTAATATCAATGAGGTAAGCGTGGCCCTTTCGATCAAAATGAGGCTTTTTGCAGTCCTAACCGTACTAACACTTTTCATCAGTGGATGCTCAACCTTAAAGCCAGCTCAGTTGCCCGATGAATATACGCTGCCGCCGAGTGATGCACCGCTTTGGCAATCGCTGGCAGCGATTCGGCCCGGCAACTGGTTTGTGCTGCTGAATGACGGTAAGACTGCTCTCGATTGGCGACTCACGGCGATTGACAGTGCTGTCGAAAGTATCGGTCTGCAAACTTTTCTTTGGGATTTTGATTCCGCCGGCTCACTGGTTCTCGATCGGCTCGTGTCTGCTGCGGACCGCGGTGTGATGGTCAGGATTTTAATCGATGACACGTTTCTCATTTCTGAAGACCAGATCCTGGTGGGTCTGGCGGACCATCCGAAAATTGAATACCGCGTGTTCAATCCGTTCAAGCACCGGGCCAGTGGATTTGTTTCCAGGGAGATACTCAACCTCACCGAGTTCCAACGGCTCGACCATCGGATGCACAACAAGGCGATGATCGTTGACAATCGGATAGCAATCGTCGGCGGCAGAAATCTTGCCGACGAATATTTCGGTCTACATAGCGAGGCGAATTTTCGCGACCTTGAGCTTCTTGCCGGTGGACCAATTGTCAGAGAGATCAGCGCTTCTTTTGACAACTACTTTAACGACGACTGGTCATTGCCCATCGATATGGTGACGCATATCCAACCAAACTTCGTCGATCTTGATTCGGTTGGTCACGCGAGGGATCCAGCGGTTTACGAATACGAAGAAGTGTCGCCAGAGGATAGACGATTGCTTTGGGTGGATGCTGTGCGTAAGGCTTTTGGAGGCGAGGCATCTCTATTTGTGGATAAGCCACCGATCGAAAACCCTGCCGCCGATTCGAGTGCACCGGTGCAGCTTGCCATGCAGATGATTGAGCTGCTTGACGAGGCAGAAAAGCAAGTTTTAATTATTTCCGCATACCTGATTCCGTCAATTGATCTCGAGGGGGCGATCGAGCGCGCTGTCAAGCGTGGGGTAGACGTGCGTATCCTGACCAACTCGATTCGTTCGAACAACCACCTTGCCGCCCACAGTGCATACCGAAAACATATCAATGAACTGTTGACAGACGGGGCCAACCTTCACGAGGTTAGAGTCGATGCACGCGACCGGCATTTATACATGTTTCCGCCGGCGAACAAGAAATCCCTCGCTTTGCACGCCAAGGCATTGGTTATCGACCGGGACAAGGTATTCATCGGCAGCGCGAACCTGGACCCGCGTTCCCTGAGACTCAATACCGAAATGGGGCTTCTGGTTTACAGCGAGGCGCTTAACGCCGAGGTCCGCTCAATGGTTGAACGCGATTTTTCGCAGGAAAATGCCTGGCATTTACAGTTCGATACAGACGGCAATATCATCTGGGTATCCGGAAATGTTGTGCTGACATCGCAGCCAGCCGATTCATTTATGCAGCGGATAGAGGACTGGTTTTTCATGCATCTTCCCATCGATGATGAAATGTAACAGCGGTTGGCGTTTTTCTTTTCAGGGTATGAAATGAAAGGTAAATACATGCTGCGCAAGTTTCTGCCATGCTACCGGCTGGACTTTTTCTGACCGGCACCATGAACAGACCGATCAAGGTACGACTACATTTGGTAAGCTTTGGATAAATCAGAATTTAAGGTGAGTGGGGATACATCGAGATGAGTTTCCGAATCGCATCCTTTCCAAGGCGCATGCCGTTTTTCAACACTCCGATAGACGCTAAATCCCCTTTTATTGGTGCTTGACCGCCGCACCCATCCATTCTATTCATTAACAACGGCATATCTGCATGCCACCTTTCCTTTTTCACTATTCCTGAGATGATTGTAAACAACCGTATTGCACCTGAGGTTGCTTGTTCAACGACTTTTGACGGGTGATCCATCCCAGAGCGTGGCATGGCATTGAAAGGTCGGGTGACTGATGGGGGGCAGGTTATTGTGGTATTGTAACACCGCTTCGGGAGGGTGTTGTTCGAAATGCACGCTGTTTTTGGGATGAGAGATGTCAATCGGGGGCTTGAGCGCTTGCCAGCTAATCCCTCGTGATTATTGTAACGGGTACTCTATTTTTTGTCTCGAAACAGGCCACGCGGCAGCGTTGCACCAGCACCATCTATACCGGGAATGCCGTTAGTATCACCCGATGCACCCTTCACCTGCCGTTAAGCCATTGGGCAAATCAAGAGGAGAAACCATCAATTGGGGTACAATAAGGGAGGATGTAATGAAAAAGCGATTCCGGTTTCTGTTATTGGGGTTGGTTTTGGTCTCTATCGTCGTCTGTTCCGCAATGCAGGCACCGGCGGCTTCATCCGCGAACCCTACACAACTGGTCAGCCAATTGGAGGCCGATCTGGCCACGGCACGATCCAACCAGGTGGATGTGCTTTCACCGGGCCTTTTCAGAGACGCCCAATCCGCATTCATCAAGGCCAAACAAAGTCTGGAGAAAGGGGCCAAGCTGTCGGCCATCAGCGCCTATGTCGCCGAGGGGAAGGCCAGTTTGAAGAAGGCCGAAGAGATCGCCCAGGTGTCGCGGACCGTGCTCGCCGAAACGAACAAAGCCAGGGACAAGGCCCTCAAGGTGGGGGCCGACAAACTCGGTGGCCCCTTCGATAAGGTGGAAAACGAATACCTGAAGCTCACGACGGCCATCGAGAGGGACAATCTGAGCTATGCGCAGGAGAAGGCGGACCAGGTGCAGGCAGACTTCCGGGATCTGGAAATCATGGCCATCAAGGACAGCTACATCGGCAATGCACGCCGGATGATGGCCGACGCCGACAATGCCAGGGTCCAGAAAATTGCCCCAACGGCTTACAACGATGCCCTTCAGGCCTTGAGGGACGCCGATGACTATATCGACAAGAACCCCTATGCATCGGAAACGATCATCGAGAAGGCCGCCCATGCGGAGTTCATGGCCCGGCGGATGATGACGATCGGCGAGAACAGCCAGCGATTCAAGGCGATGACGCCGGAAGCGTCCGCCCTCTACCTGGAGAGTCTGTTCGCGCGTCTGGGAGAACCCTTGAACGCCGGCGATCTGCGGGACAAGGGCGTCGAGGACCAGCTCGGTCAATTGACCGGTGCCTTCGAATCGATGGAACGACAAACCCAGTCCCTTGAAATGGACAACCAGAATTACCGGGCCCGGGCGGCGACCCTTGAGGAGCAGGTCAGCGGTTTGAAAGGGTATTCGGTCGCGCAGGAAACAGCCAAACAGAAACTCGCCGCCGAACGCGAATTCAATGAGCAGTTCAACAAAGTCCAGCGCTATTTCAGGCCTGACGAAGCAGATGTCTACAAACAGGGCAGCCAACTGGTCATCCGGATGCGCAGCATCCGGTTTCCGTCGGGGCAGGCCACCCTGAGCCCGGAAAACTATGTCCTGCTCAGCAAGGTGCAGCAGGCCATCCAGACATTTGGGCAGCCGACCGTCACCATCGAGGGTCACACCGATACCACCGAAGGTTCCGGCTCGGCCCAAACCAACCAGGAGCTTTCCCGGAAACGGGCCGAGGTGGTGAAGACTTACCTGGTGGCCAACAAGACGCTTCCGGAGAGCCACATTCAGGCAACCGGCCATGGGCCCAACCGGCCCCTTGCGCCCAACACAACAGCCGAAAACAGGGCCATAAGCCATTACCGTTGTGACGTCTGCCAACGGCGTTTTGGTTGAACCGCGATAGCTATCGCATTCCTCGCCGCTTGAGGCGCTTTCCCAACCATCGTCCCACGCAGGTTAAAAAAGGAGGCGAGCATGAAAATGATGGTGCCCTCCGCCGGACCGGTGACCGACCAGAGGACTACCGGCTATATTGTCAATATCGCCAAAAGACTCGGAGCTCAGTTGATCGTTTTACGTGTCCTTGCCGACAACGAGACAGAGTCGGTGGGAAAAAACAGGCTGGAGCAGTTTGTCGAAATTGGATACAGAGAGAACGTGCCGGTAAAGACGATTGTGCGGCGAGGGGAAATCGCCTCCTCGATTATCGAGGTGGCCGTGGAAATACCTGCGGATCTGATCATCCTGGGGGTCAGCCAGGGTGAGATCGTTGCCGAATGGATGAATGCCAAGGCCATGGAGAGAACCGACATCCCGGTTCTCTTGATTCCCAAATGGGTGCCCGCTGCCAAGCGAACGCCCCCGAATGGCTAAGCACAAGCTTGTGCACCATGATGAAATTGATCCGGTTGGTTGAATTGAGATTTGAAACCGATGAGTTGTTCGTATAGCGAGATAAACGCTCACGCACAAATGATCACCAAACTCCTGGTTTTCACATCAGTTAGTGATGTCGCCGGCAGCCGCACCCGCCTTTAAAGGCATGCGCTTCTTCATTGGGTCGATACGGGCCAAACCGTTTAAAAAAAATGAAAAAAGTACCAGCATTCGTGGTGGATACACGTGCGCAAGGGGAAAACCGCTACTTTCACGTGTGACCTTGTTTACCCCGGTACAAGGCATAGTAAGTTACCGGTATGACCAGCAGGGTGAACACGGTTGAGGCAAGCAGGCCGAAAATCAGGGTCCATGCCAGTCCTGAGAAGATGGGGTCCAGGGTGATGGGCCAGGCCCCCAGGGCCGTTGTGGCGGCGGTGAGCAGAATCGGCCGCATGCGGATGGCGCCGCTTTGCAGGATCGCCTCGTCAAATGGCAAGCCCTGCTTGAGGGCATCCTGGATAAACTCAATCAGCACGATGGCGTTGCGGATGACGATCCCGCCCAAAGCGATCATGCCGATCATTCCGGTGGCCGTGAAGAAAACCGGGTCGGCGAAGCCGCCCACGGTTTTACCGGTGATCAGGTTCAACAGCCAAAAGCCGGGCATGGCGCCGATGAGCGTCAAGGGGATGGCCATCATGATCAACAGCGGCATAAAAAAAGAGCCGGTCTGCACGATTAGCAGGATGTAGATGCCGGTAAGCGCTGCGGCAAAGGCGATGCCCATGTCGCGAAATACCCGCAGGGTGATTTTCCACTCGCCTTCGCCGGCCCACTCAGCCCAGGTGCCAGGCGGCATGGGGTCGGATTCGAGCTGTCCCATCAAGTCCAGCACGGCTTCGCCGGGGGCCCGCCCGGCCATTTCACCGGTGACGAAGACCACCCGCTCCAGGTTCTTGTGATAGATGGGCTGCTGCTGGGCGGTGCGAAGCGGTTTGACCAGTTCGGCCAACGGGATCACGGCCCCATTGACGCTTTTTACGGGGATCTGGCTCAAGCGCACCTCGCCGGAACGCTTGTGGCGGGGCAAAATGGTATTGATCATCAGCGGTTGGCGCTCCACGGGCAGGTGTACCGTGGCCGGGGTATCGCCGGAAAGGGCGATGTGCAGAGACTGGATGATCTGCCGGGTGGAGACCCCGTGCAGGCCGGCTTTTTCCTTGTCGACCACATAATCGATCCGGTCTCTGACCGCCTCCGTGGAGTCGTCGATGTCCGTGACAAAGGGTTCATTGGTCATGATGGTTTTGACGTGGGCGGCACCGGCAATCAATTGCCCATAGGAGACATCCTTGTTGCCATAGATCTCTGCCACCAAGGTGGATAGCACCGGTGGTCCGGGTGGCGTCTCTACCAGCTTGATGTCGGCCTGGCTGGCAGCGGCGATTTGCTCTAGATCCTTGCGCAGGCGCAACACGATGGCGTGACTCTGCTGCGCCCGCCGGCCTTTGTCAACCAGGTTGACCCGGATGTCGGCCAGGTGGGCCCCTCTTCTCAGATAGTAGTGGCGCACCAATCCATTAAAGTCGATGGGTGAGGAATTACCGACATAAGAGACGAAATGAGTCACCTCCGGTACGCGGCGCAGGTAATTCTCGAATTGTCGAACCACTGCATCCGTGGCTTCCAGGGTGGTTCCCTCGGGCATATCTACCACGATCTGAAATTCGTTTTTGTTGTCAAAGGGCAGCATTTTGAGTGGGACCAGGCGAAACACGACCAGACCGATAGGGATGATCAATAGAATGACGATAACCACCAGCAGTCCGAAGCGTCGGGCTCGGGATACCAAAAAGGGGGCCACCAGGCGCCGATAGACGCGATGAGTGAGGGTGTCGGTGGTCGCCGGCTGATCGTCGCTGCCACCCTGCGCCGCCCCGGGATGATTTTTCAACAGCAGGTAGGTCATCCAGGGGACGATGGTCAGTGCGCACAGGGTTGAGAAGATGACCGTCATGGGTACGTTGGATGCCATTGGACCCATGTAGGGGCCCATCATGCCGGTAATAAAAAAAAGCGGCGTAAAGGAGATGATGATGGCGATGGTGGACATGATCACCGGCGGCAGCACCTCTTTGACGGCAAACAGGACGCTGTCGATGGGACCGCGTTTGCCGGTGAACATGTGGCGCTGGATATTGTCCACGTTGGTGATAGGATCGTCCACCACCAATCCCAGGGATAGGATCAGGGCAAAAAGAGTGACCCGGTTGATGGTATAGCCGAAGAGAAAATTAACGAACAAGGCCAGAGAGAAGCTGATCGGTACGGCCAGGGCCACCACCAAGGCTTCGCGCCAGCCCAGCGAAAAGGCCAGCAGGATAACCACCGTAACGATGGCAAAGGCTAACGAGGTGAGCAGTTCGTTGACCTTTTGCTGAGCCGTCTGCCCGGTGTTGCGGGTGATTTCGACCCGCACGCCATCCGGGATGACCTCGCGTTTCAACGTCTCAAGTTCACCGAGGATATTCGCAGCCACGCGAACCGCATTCGTCCCTTTTTTCTTGGCCAGGGCCAGGGTCACCGCTGGGTAGACCAGTGGCGTTCCGATCAATTGGTTGGCGTTTCTGAAATAGTGCGAATAGCCGATGCGTGAATAGGTGTCGGCCTCTGCGGGCCCGTCGATGACCGTGGCAATATCTCTCAGATAGACGGGCCGCCCGTCGTGGACACCCACTACCAGGCTGCCGACTTCATCGGCTGAGGTGAGAAATGCGTTTGCGGTGACGGTAATGCTCTGATTGGCCCGCGAGAAGGTGCCGGCGGTCACGGATGCATCGGCGCCCACCAGCGCCTGGCGAACCTCGGGTAGGGAGATGCCCAGGCCTGCCATCCGTTCGGGAAGCAATTCCACGCGGACTTCCCGGTGTCTGCCGCCGACGATCTGTGTCCGTGAGATATCTTTTATGGCTGAGAGGCGGGCCAGTATCTCTTCTCCCATTCGGCGCAGTTCATGGTCGTCATAACGGTCCGAGAAGAGGGTCAGGTTGACGATGGGTACATCGTCGATTTCGACGGGCTTGATCACCCAGCCACGCACGATGGGCGGTGCCGCATCCTGATACATGGCGATGCGGTTGTGAACTTTCAAAATGGAGTTTTCACGCTCCTGGCCCACATAAAACCGCACGGTCACGACAGCCATGTCCTGACTGGACATGGAGTAGACGTATTCCACACCGTCGATTTGCCAGAGCAGGCGCTCCAACGGCGTGGCGACCAACTTTTCGACCTCTTCGGCACTGGCTCCCGGTGCACTGACGAAGATGTCGGCCAAGGGCACCACGATCTGGGGGTCCTCTTCCCTGGGGGTGACCAGGATGGCAGCCAGCCCCAGGCACAGGGAAAGGATAATCAGAATGATGGAAAGCTGCGACGTCAAAAAACGGTGGACCACCGCGGCAATCAGGCCCGTGGGTGCCGACGGTTGATCAACCATTGTCCGCCACCTCCCAGCCGATGGTTTCCGTACCGTCCAATCCGGAAAGGATCTCCACCGCGTCGCCGATGCGCGCACCGGTTTTCACATGGCGGGTCTGCCAGCCGTCACCGACTTTCACCTGGACCAGTTCCAGCTGTCCCACGCGCCTTACGGCTGATTCCGGCACGGTGACGATGCGTTGCCGACCCACGGGAATGCGAAGTTTGCCGAACATGCCCGGGTAGAGGCCCTCGACCGGCGGCATGGCTGCCTTGACCAGAAAGGTTCGTGAATTGGGGTCCGCATAGGGGACAATTTCCTCAACCGATGCAGCCACCTGCAGATCCAAAGTGTCGATATCCACTTCAAGGGAGGTGCCCGGCATCACGCGGGTGATCAACCCCTCGCGGACATAGGCCTCCAGCCTCAGGGCGCCGGAGGTACGCAAGGCCACCAGCGGTTTGCCGGGAAGGGCCAGGTCCCCGGGTTCCACAAAGCGTTTGAGCACGACGCCATCCTCGGGGGCCAGGATGCGCGCATACTCGATTAGAATGGCGCTCTCGTTGACCACCGCTCGGGCCTGCAGGATGCCGGCCGAAGCGGCGGCCAGCCCCTCCTCGGCCCGATTGACCCCCGCTTCGGCCTGTCGGAAAATGGATTCCGCCTGCTCCAGGTCCTGGGCCGTGGCCGCTTGGGATTGGAAATAGGACTTCACCCGGTTGAAATTGGCCTGGGCCTCTTTAAAACCGGCACGGGCGGCCTCCAGGGTATGCCTGGCCTGCTCACGGCCCGCTTCGGCGGTCTTCAATGCCTGTTTGGCCTGTTCCATGCGCGACGTCATCTGGCGGCTGTCTAAAGAGACCAGCAGTGTGCCTTTGGGTACCTGGTCCCCGGGGCTGACATGCACATCCAGCACCTGGCCGGTCACCCGGGCCTCGATGCGGGTTTCGGTTTTGGGTCTGACCGTGCCGACGGCTTCGTACCACTGGTCGGCTTCCGCTACTGTTGCCATCGCCGTTTGCGTGGGGGTAAAGGGTGCTTTTTCCACGGCGGTAAATGCGCCGGGTTCAATCTTGTCGCATCCGCTCAGTACCCAAGCAGCAGCGACGCACAGGCCGATTCGCAGACCCAAGGATCGGTGTTCTCGTTTCATCGGACTATCTCTCCGTGGTGCCAGTTTCACGGCTGCCGGTCCAGTGGCCGATGGCCCGGGCGATCTGGGCGCGTGCTTTTTCGCGGTCGAAATAAGCGGCGGTTTCGCTCATCCGGGAACGGTTGTAGGCCAGTTCGGCTTCCAGGTAGCGCGTGATGTCCGCCGATCCGCCTTCGTACTGGCGCTTGACCAGTTCAAATGTCTCCTTGGCCGTGCGTACGTTGGACGTCGTCACTTTCAGCCGTTCCTGGGCTTCATTGAGGTTGAGGTAGGCCCTTTTCACGTCGAACTTGACGGCCAGCAGGGTCTTGCGGTCCGCGGCCATGGTTTCCTGTAACTGGGACAGCGCTTCGGCCCGATCGCTTGTTGTGGCAAATCCATCGAAGATCTTCCAGTTCAGGTAGAGGCCGGCGGTCCAGTTCTCGCGGTTCGAGCTGTATTTCATGTCGGGGTCGTCGGCATAGTAGCGGGTCATGAAGTCCACCTGGGGCAGGTAGCCGGCCCGGGAGGCGTCCACGGCCATTTTTGACCGGCGCAGCTGCTCGCGGATGCTGGCCAGTTCGGGTCGATGAATCAGGGCGTAGTCCAGGGCTGAAAAAGGGTCGTCGGGGACGTCGACGGCATGGGCTTGCGCATCGACGACACCGAAAGGCACATCGGGTTCAACACCCAGGATTTCCGCCAGGGCGGCCTTGGCCAGGCGCTGCCGGTTGCGGCTCTGGACGAGCATCTCTTCGGTTTCCGCCATGCGCACCTGCAGGGAAAGCAGATCGGTCTTCAAAGCGCCGCCCGCTTTGAAGCGCACATCCATGATGCGCAGTTGGGAACGGGTGGTCTCCACGGATTCTTCGGCCACGGAGGTGAAGTTGGCGGCGGCCAGGATATCGTAGTAGGCACCGATGGCGGTGGCCATGACCTGGTTCTCGATGCCGTCCCGGTCCAGTTGAGAAATGGTCAGGCCGGTTTTGGCCATCTCGCGGTTGAGACCGTCCCTGCCGCCATTGAACAGGTTGATGCCGGCACTGATCCCGCTTTCATAATTCTCGAACCATCCCGGGTCGTTGAAGTCGGTCCCCGCGGGCAATTGGCGCTGGTCGATGGATTTGAACAGATAGGCCGACGGGGCGTCACCCTGGAGGTATTCGGTGTAGACGTTCACCTGGGGGTAGAAGGGGGCGGCCGATTTTTCCAGCATCGCCCGGGCCCGTTCGATGCGGGCCACGGCCATGAGCAGATCCGGGTTGTTGTCCCGGGCAATGTCGAGCACATCCTGCAATGTCAGGCTGCTGTTGACGGCACAGGTGGCAGGGGGCGTGTCGGCCGCCCGGGATCGGCCCAGATTGCAGGCCATGTCGGCATACTGGGTCTTGATCGTTTCGTAGCGATAGGTATCTTTCGACGCACACCCGCCAAGCGTTGCGGCCCAGGGCAGGGCGCAGGCCAGCATCAGTAACACCGCAGTCCTTGACATTCCCCCTCCTCATTCTGGATAGTCGGATATTCTGAGATTGGTCGTCCATTAAAAATTGCAGCAAATTGAATCTGCCGGGTTGCGCGCACAACGTTTTTCAACAACCTGATAGAGACCCATGCCGCCGGCGGGTTACAGATTCGACCCGCGTGGTCGTCGAGAACCGGCAGATACATCGCAACGGCCAGCCATTTCGGCCATTTTTCGCGGTGCGGCGGTTATCGATTTACTGATTGTTTGTCGGATGTAAACCCAAGATTGAAAAACGATGGGCTCCACACGGAGAGAAGCGACCACGAATGGCCTTGCCATGTCCTCGCCGCGCTGCCTGGCACTACCCCACAAGATCCATGGTAACCCTGACGCGGTATGGATGCAACCCTGATTTGCTAGTGCCATCGACGCTCAGGCGTCAGCCAGCGTGCCGGCCAGGGCGGCCTTGGCCAGTTCGGCGACCGTTGTCAGGGTTATCTGCCGTTGCCGGTAGAGCCGGAGGGGGGCCGCATCGGAGAGCCTGGCTTCTAACAGCGGGCGCATGTCCGCGTCGCTGATGGGGCCGGCTGCCCAAATTGCCGTGCCGCGCAGGAAGGGGTCGGGGGAAGCGAAAAAAGCAGTCAGAAAAGGGGCCGCCGGTTTGGCCAGCAGCGGCCGGGCGTGGGCCAGCCGACCCACGCCCCACAGGGAGCCCCGCTGGAGCAATTCGTGTTCGAGAAAATTGCCATGCGGGTCGATATAGGAAATCAGGATGCAGGCGAACTCATCCGCCAGACCGGCGTGGCCGGCGGTGATTTCACCCATGGCTTCGGGTGAACCCCAGCCGATACCGCCGGACTCGTCGTTGAGGTTCCACATGAATCGGCGCATCACCACCCGCGCCGATTCCATGGCGGTGTCGGCCAGGTGGCCAACCACCGCACCCATGGCCGAGACGGCCCGCCAGCGGATTTTCTCTTCTCCTGAATATAGAAAAGAGAAGAGGGGATTGACTGCCTGGCGACCGGGTATCCGCCGGATGGTTTCCAGGGCGTTTTCGAAATCGTCCCGGCCAAGCAGTTTGCCGATACGGGCTTTGAGTTCACGGTTGCCCATGATTTCATCCCTAAAAGGAGATGACCTCGAATCCTGCTTCGATATAGCGGGACATGGAGGGGTGGCCGGACATGTCGTCCAGCAGGGCCAGGCCCTGATTGACCGCCTCTTCCACGGTACCCATCTTGTGGGCGCACCCCTTGCATACGCCTTCCACGATACCTTGTGACTGGGCTTGCCCCCACAGCTTGTGAAGGGGATTTTCCGGTTTGGCCAGTTCGGGCAGAAGGCCGGTGGCCGACCCCTCCACGATGATCCGTCCGTCCATGCCCTTGGCTCTCATGTCCAGCCCGTTGAGCAGGACATGGATGAAACAGACCGGGTCTCCGTTGAAAACGAAAAGGGCGACTTTTCTCATGCTTTCCTCGTTACTGCTCCTCCCAACTGATACAGTCTTCGGGGCAGTATTTGATGGCTTCGTTCACGCAGTCTTTGGGATACGCATCCGAATCGATGACTTCAATGTACCCGGCATCGTTTTCACGAAACACTTCCGGGCAAACGGCCACGCAGCCCATGCACAGGGTGCAGGTGCCGATATCGACGACGGGTATTCTCATGGGTTTATCCGGCGTTCACGGCCGCGCCGATTTTTCTGCCATATTCGATGCAGGCCTCGATACCGGTGCCATCGGGTACGTATTGAAGCCGGGGCCCCGGTTCTATCATTTTAAATTTCATGGACGCCAGTTCCGCCGCCACCAGCTTCACGGCCTCGCCGCTCCAGCCATAGGAGCCGAAGGCGCCGCCGATCCTGTTGACCGGCTTGAGCCCTTTCATGTAGACCAGTACGTCTGCCACCGTGGGAAACATCTGGTTGTTCAGGGTGGGCGAACCCACCACCACGGCGGCCGCATCCAGCACATCGGTCATGATGTCGCTGCGGTGGGAACTGCGAATATGGATGGGCTTGACTTTGACGCCGGTGTGCGAGATGCCCTCGGCGATGGCGTTGGCCATGGCTTCGGTGCTTTTCCACATGGTGTCATAGACGACCACCGCCTTCTTCTCCTGCTCCTGGCGGCTCCATCTCAGGTAGGCGTCAATGATCCGGCCGGGATTTTTGCGCCAGATTACGCCGTGGTCCGGGCAGATCATGTCGATCCGGATTCCCGACGCCACCACCTTTTCGATCAGTTTCAGAATGCGCGGCGCATAGAGCAAAAGAATGTTGGCATAATATTTTTTAGCCTGCTCCATGAGGTCCGAGCCGGCCTGGTCGTCGAACTTGTCGAACCCCGCGTAGTGCTGGCCGAACCCGTCGCTGGAAAAGAGAATGCGATCTTCTTTCAGGTAGGTAAACATGCTGTCCGGCCAGTGGATCATGCGTGTTTCCATGAACGTGAGGGTCCGTTTGCCCAGGCTCAGTTCTTCACCCTCTTCGACCGGGTGATAGTTCCAGCTGTTGGGGAAATGGCTGGCCAGGTTCTTGGCGCCCATCTTGGAACAATACAGCGGCTTGTCTTCTCCCACCCGGTGCATGATTCGCGGCAGCGCACCCGAGTGGTCCATTTCGGTGTGGTTGCTGACCACCACGTCGATCTTTTTGGGATCGATGATCCGGGAGATGTTGCCGATCAGCTGGTCGGCAAATGGTGCCTTCACCGTGTCGATGAGGGCCACCTTCTCATCGACCACCAGATAGGCGTTGTAGCTGGTCCCCCGGTCGGTGGAGTAGCCGTGAAAATCTCTGATGTTCCAGTCGATAACGCCGACATCATAGATGCCGTCTGCAATTTTAGTCGGTTGCATATGCGGATTCCTGTTGCCGTTTTCCATGCGGCAGTGTGGACAACGCCGGTCGATATCGCCAGGCGTGCCTGGTCGACCGGCGTGTTCTCATCTGGTGTGGGTTGAACAATAATCGAGATGCCCTTTTCCCGCGAGCAGAAAAAGGGCATCTCGAGCCAGCTGTAAAAAAGGAACGCTTCGCGGGGGCGGCGTAAACTATTCTTCTTTTTCGAAATCGTCTTTGCCCGCACCGCAGACCGGACATTCCCAGTCCCCGGGCACATCTTCCCACTTGGTGCCGGGAGCCACGCCATTGTCAGGGTCACCGGCTTCGGGATCGTAAACATAGCCGCAGAGTGTGCAAACATACCTGTCCATTTTTACCTCCGTAAAGTTAGGCGTTAAGTGTTAACCATGCCATCTAATGATGATGCGTTCATGTAAAAACAGGTGTCTCTTTCCTTAACATGAAGGATCTCGTGGTGTCTAATCGAAATTTGCGGAGATTATCCCAACGGTTTGAACATCTTTTTCCCGGCGCCGCAGATGGGGCATTTCCAGTCGTCGGGAAGATCGTCAAACGATGTTCCCTTGGGTATCTTGCCTTTGCGGTCTCCCTTGTCAGGGTTGTAGATATACCCGCAGGTAGCGGTCTGGCACTGGTACATTTCGTGGGGTTCGGCCATGAAAAGCTCCTTTTCTATGCGTTTTGTTCATTCAAACGTTTCCATCAGCGCGTCGAGCTGCGTCTCGATCGCCAGTCGCAACCCGTCAATGGCTGCTTCATCCGGTGACAGCAGCTCGGGAAGGGGCCACTTCACCGTTTGTTTACCTGGAAGCGGCAGGTTGTCAATACCGTTTCCGATGGCGACCGTCAGGTCGGGCGTACTGCCCTTCAGGGCCTGTTCAATGGCCTGCGGTGTGCGGTAGCCCATGTCCACACCGGCCTGCTGCATGGACCGGATCATCGCTGCGGACAATTCGGACGCCGGTCGCAGGGCGGCGTATCCGGTGCGGATACGGTCGCCGAACCGCCCCTGGGCCACGGCCGCCGCCATGGGTGCCCGACAGGCGCCTGTCGGTGAGATGAATAGCACGGTTTTGCGCCTGAGCAGGGGCAGGACGGTTTTTTGGATGGTTCCGTCAATGTCCGCGGCCAGGCTTTCCTGCCGGCGGATGGCGCCCTTGGATTCAACGCCCCGGTATGTCAGGGCATGGCTGAACTGGGCGTCGATGGCATCGAAAAAATACTTGGCCGTCAGGTGGATGCCGTCGAACAACTGGCGGCCCTCGGATGCCGCGACGCTGAACAGGACGCCCTTGCGGGTGGCCGCCAGCGGATCCTTCAATTTATAGATGTATTTTCGCGACCACAGGGTCTGGCATCGGTCGATGAGCACTTTGAGTTGGGCGGAAATGCCGTAAAAATAGACCGGTGTCGCGGCCACCACCAGGTCAGCCTGTCGAAGCAGGCCGAATAGCTCCATCGACATGGGGTCGTCGGCGATCACGCAGGTACCATGCGTTTCGCAGTACCCGCAACCCTTGCACGGCACGATGCCGGCCCGGGCCACCTGGATGGTTTTAACGGCGGCGCCCGCCTGGCCGGCCTTTTCCAGGAAGGCCGCCAGCAGGGTGTCGGTGTTGCCGCCCTTGCGGGGGCTGCCCTGAAGTCCTAAGATCAGCATGGTTGGATGTTATTTGACATGGCAGGTAGTACAGGTAACCGGGCCATGGGGCCTGCCCGTTTTTTTCTCCTCCTTGTGGCACTTGATGCACTGGAGGTTCATCACTTTCTTCGGCTTCAGCGTTCCCTTCTCCTTCATCTTCCTGATGGCCTCGGTCTCCTGGGGAAACACGCTGTGGCAAACGTTGCAGTCTTTGATTCGATCCTGGTGCTGGGCATGGGGAAAGGGCACGTTGCCCGATTGACCACCGTAGATGTCGATCCGGTCCGGCCCCCGGTTGGCGGCATGGGTGGCGGCCATGGATAGGCTGACGATCAGGGCGGTGAAAAGGGTGATTGAGATAATATGGTGGCTCATTAACACTCCGTTCGGTTGTGTGTTCGACGGTGCACGGGTTGTCAGCCTTGCGTCACAACCGGCCGGGAAGCGGCCGGGCAGTGACGCTGGCTACCGTCTGATCGATCAATACATCTCTTCATGGGCCAGGTCGTCATCGGTCACCTTGACGCTGAACAGTTTGTAGGCATAGATCTGGTAAGCCAGCACCACGGGCACGAACAGCAGCACCACGATGAGCATGATTCTCAAGGTCAGGGGGCTTGACGAGGCGTTATAGGCCGACAGGCTGTACGCGGCATCGATGCTGGAGGGAAACAGGTTGGGAAACAGCCCGATCACGCCGAAGAAGGTGCAGGACACGATGGTGGCCGCCGAAGCCAGCCATGCCTTGAAAAAGGCCTTTTGCATCAGAAAGTACTTGATCCCCACGATGGCGGCAACGGATATGGCCGGCACCAGGAAGAGGACCGGGTAGGCCAGGTAATTGTCATACAGCGGCGTGAAGATGTAGCTGGCTGCCAGGAAGACGACCGCTACGCCGGTGAGCACCGGCCACAGCTTGCCGGCCAGGCTCTCGGACCGTTGGGCCAGGTTGCCGTCGGCGCGCACGGTGAGCCACAGGGCGCCGTGGACCAGAAAGAGACACACAAACAGCACGCCACCCAGCAGGCCGTAGGGATTGAGCAGGGTCAGCAGGTTGCCCAGGTAGATGCCGTCCTGGTCGATGGGTATGCCTTTGAAGATGTTGCCAAAGGCCACACCGAACAGCAGTGCCGGCAGAAAGCTGCCGACGAATATGCAGGTGTCCCACACTTTTTTCCATGCCGGACTGTCCACTTTGTTGCGGAACTCAAAGGATACGCCGCGCAGGATCAGGGCGAAGAGAATCAGCATCAGCGCCGAGTACAGGGATGAGAACATCACCGCGTAAACCAGCGGAAAGGCGGCGAAGGTGACACCGCCGGCGGTGAGCAGCCACACCTCGTTGCCGTCCCACAACGGACCCATGGCGTGGATCATCATGTGCTTGTCGCGCTCCGACTTGCCCAGGAAGGGATACAGCGTGCCGATCCCCAGGTCGAAACCATCCGTCATGAAAAAGACCGCCCAGAGCAGGCCCCAGATAAAAAACCATACGGTTTGTAATTCCATTTATAACCCCTGTGATTTGTCTGAATTGATAAACGGTTCAGCCATTGGCCGATTCGACGTCTGCCGCAGCCGGTTTCGGGCCCTTTTTGGCGAAATCGGCGATCAGGTAAAAGCCGGCGATCCCCAGCAGGCCGTAAACCAGAATGAAGCCCACCAGGGAAGTCATGACCTGGGAAACCGCCACCGGCGAAGCGGCGTCGGCTGTTTTCAACAGGCCATAAACGATCCAGGGCTGGCGGCCCACTTCGGCCAGCACCCAGCCCATCTCGATGGCCAGGTAGGGCAGTGGGATGGCCAAAAGCATGATCCACAGGTACCAGCGGGATTCAAGCAGCCGGTTTTTCAAAAACAACCCGACGATGGTGAGCAGGGGAAAAAGGGTCCCTAGCGCCACCATTGTCCTGAACGAGACGAAAGTGGGCAGGACCGGAGGCCGCTCATCCCTGGGGATGTCCTTCAGTCCGGTTACCGCCGCATTGACGTCGTGATGCCCCAACAGACTCAGGACGCCGGGCAGGCGGCCGATTTCGATTGCATTGCGCTCGTTCTCTTCATCTGGAAAGGCGAACATGACGATGGGGGCCCGGGTCTGGGTCTCCCAGTGGGACTCCATGGCGGCCAGCTTGGCCGGCTGGGTCTGGGTCACGTGAACGGCATGCATGTCACCGGTGATGGCCACCACGATAGACGAGACCAGCCCCACCACCAGGCCGATTTTGAAGGAGCGGGTGAAAAAATCGACATGCTGTTTTTTCAGCAGGTGCCAGGCACTGATCCCCATCATGAAAAAGGCGGCCAGAAGGAATGCGGAGGGAATGGTGTGAGCGATCTCCAGCAGGCCGAACTTGTTGGTGATCACGGCCAGAAAGTCGGTCAGCTCCGCCCGGCCGTCGCGGATGGTGAATCCCACCGGGTGCTGCATCCACCCGTTGGCCAGAAGAATCCAGATGGCCGAGACATTGCCGGCGGCGGCCACCAGCCACATGACCGTGGCGTGGGCTTTTTTGGACAGTTTTTTCCATCCGAAAATCCAGATGCCGATGAAGGTGGATTCCAGGAAGAATGCCACGGAGGCTTCGATGGCCAGAAGCGACCCGAAGACGTCACCCACGTAGGCGGAGTAGCGCGACCAGTTGGTGCCGAACTGAAACTCCAGGGTGATGCCGGTGACCACCCCCAGGGCAAAGTTGATCAGAAAGAGTTTGCCCCAGAACTTGGTCATGCGCAGATAGGTCTCGTCACCGGTCCGCACATACTGGGTCTCCATGTATGCCACCAGAACAGACAGCCCCAGGGTCAGGGGGACGAACAGAAAGTGGAACATGGTGGCGGCGGCAAACTGGAGCCGGGATAACATGACAACGTCCATACCAATTCCTCCTTGAACCGATGCCGACAGCCAACCGACCAGGTCGGCTGCCCTATGCTTAATGAGTCAATTGTGGTGTTCATCCAGGCAGCCCCTAAGTCCCTGTGGCCCATGGCGAGATGATCAATGGGGCCGTGCGGCTTGAATTCATGGGGTTTCAGCGATAATGGGGCGGCCTACAGCACCCGGCGACAGGCTATGCGCCCCCGTCCAATGTGCACTGGGTAAAGTCGATGGGCTTGCCGCATTTTGCGCAGGTGTGGCTCTTGTTGAACTCGTCGGAAAAGATCTCTTTGCTCTCGCCGCATTCAGGGCACTTGCAGATGAAGGATTTCAGGGTCTTGAACGTCTGGTAGCCGGGGCAATGTTGGGGTGTGGACATAGCATCCTCCTTTTTTCAATCGGGTATAGTCCGGTGGTGGCGAACCGTTGTCATCGATGGTCAGGCAAGTTTATCGGCAATCTCCCGTCCGTAATCCTGGGCCATTTTCAGGCCGCCGCCCAGGTTGGCCGACTTGAGGCGCAAGGGAATGCTCACCATATTCATGTTGAAGATGTTCTTCATGGTATCAAAAATGCGGTCCGGCGCTTCGCCGCTCCATCCGAAGGCACCGAAGGCACCGCCCACCTTGCCTTCGAGTTCGGCCTTCTCAGCCATGAACAACAAGGTCTTCATCCCTTGAACCATCTCACCGTGGTAGGTCGGAGAGCCGAACACCACGGCATCGTACCCCTTCAGGTCTTCCTCTTTTTTAATGTCGGTCACTTTGACCACGTCCGCCTCATGGCCGGAGAAACGGATCCCTTCGGCGATGAGGTTGCCGATTTTTTCGGTTTCACCTGTGCGTGTGGCATACACGATAAGCGCTTTTGCCATTTCCTGCTCCCTTTCTCGCTATTTGATTCTTGGGTCCTTGCCTTCGTACTGGCAGTCGGGCGTGTAACAGGTGTTGTCCAGGAAGTCACATTTTTCCTTGCATGACGGACATTTCTCAGGCGGCCTGTCCGCCTGCAGTTCATATCCGCAATTTCCGCATTTCCAGCTACCCATGAGGCACCTCCTTGTGCATGTTGATCGTGTGGCCCATATTCTGCGGGCACGGATCACCTGCCGTCCCTGGCGGGCAGCCAAGACCGGCCTCCGGTTCTCGGGAGACGGTAGACAGGGGGGGCACCGTCTCCCGATTTTTTAAATAATCGCGTTTACGCTTTCCACAACCCGTGCAGGTTGCAGTATTCTCTGGCAGAAACCGATGCCGCATCGATCTTGAACACGGCTTCGGGTGTCTTGCCCGGGTCGAGAAACTGGAAGTAGGATTTGCCGTCCGCAATCAGCTCGATCCACTGAATCCAGTGCTTCTCCTCCATGGGGTGGGGGACGCCGCCCACTTTAACCTTGTAACCCCCGTCGATCTTTTCGACCACGGGCACATGCTTTTCCTTGGCTGCGTCGACGGTGTTCTCGGTCAGCTTCTTCATGGGCTGACCGCAACAGACCAACTCGCCGCCGCCGCCGACAAGCACCTGAACGATGTTGCCACAAAGATCGCACTTGTAAACCTCATATCTTTCCGCCATTTTTTCTCCTCCTCGTTTTGTTGAATGGTTGATAATAGGGGTGATACCGTTTACCAGTTCTCACCCAGAATTTCAAAATGGGCTTTGGGATGCGCGCAGGCCGGGCACATCTCGGGGGGGGCGGTGCCTTCTGCCAGATAGCCGCAATTACGGCAGCGCCAGGTGACGATTTGCTCTCTTTTGAACACTCGCCCGGTTTCGATGTTGGCTTTTAAGTCCAGGTAGCGTTTTTCGTGCTGACGTTCAGCCACGGCAATGGCTTCGAAGATGAATGCCACGTGCTCCAGGCCTTCTTCCCGTGCGACACTGGCAAAGCCGGGATACATGGTGGTCCATTCGTAGTGCTCGCCGCCGGCTCCTTCTTTCAGGTTCTCGAGCGTCGTGCCGATGACTCCAGCCGGGAAAGTCGCTGTGATTTCCAGATCCCCGCCTTTCAGAAAGTTGAAGAACCGCTTGGCGTGTTCTTTCTCCTGGTTGGCGGTCTCTTCGAAGATGTCTGCAATCTGTACAAAACCTTCTTTTTTGGCCTGCTTGGTAAAATAGGTGTAGCGGTTTCTCGCCTGAGATTCTCCGCAAAACGCTGTCAGAATGTTTTTTTCCGTCTGTGTGCCTCTAATCGATGCCAAGAATCCTCCTCCTTTGGGTGTTTAGGGGTTGATAGGTGTATGCCGACAGCCCGTCAGCAATGTTCATCCCACCAGCCTTTGGCGATGTGGTTGAGTTTCTCCGCTTCGGCCAGTTGTTTGATCTTGTATCCCGAGTCGCGAAGCATGCCGTAAAGAATGCCGCATCCGGTGTCCTCACGGTCGTCGTCTCCATCGTCGGCCAGCTTGATCATGCGTTCGGCCAGCAGAAGGACTTTTCTGAGATGGTGATCACACGGTTTCACGGATTGAAGCTCTCCGAAGGGGTTGGATGCCACCGTCCGGTCGGGCATGGCCGGCAGCATCACCGCAAAGATTATCAAGATGCGTGCCAACCTCTTGGTGATGGTTAGAATGCTGAGCAACCCAATGATAATAATTAAAAAATGGGCTTTCCTTCGCCTTGGGGGCGCCGATTGCGCCGGTCGTGCCGGCTATCTTCAGAAGCCATGCGGTGAAGGATGGTGCCGGTATTTCCTGTGCGGGGTTGACGGAATTGTCAGCCAGCGAAGGTCTCATGTTTTCGTGATACATAGTTGTCTCGCAAGACAGACAGTGTGGGACGGTTTGACCGTTCATGGGCTACTCGATGGCCTGCAATGCCTCCACGATATCTTTCAGATCGGGGCGCCGGTTGATATCGGATACGGTGATGAAGCGAATGATCCCGGCTTTGTCGATGATGAACAGCGCCCGCTCGGCGGTTCCGTCCGTGCGCAGCACACCAAACCGTTGTGCCGCCTCACCATGGGGCCAGAAGTCCGACAGCACGGGAAACCAGAGTTCGCCCATCTGCCGGGTCCAGGCATGCAGGGTGGGCAGATTGTCGACGGTGATGCCCAGCAGGATCGCGTCGTGCTGCTCGAAAACGTCCCTGACGATATTATAGCCGGGCCATTGATCCGAGCAGACCGGCGTCCAGGCAGCAGGGACAAAGGAGATTACGACATTGCGGGATCCCCGGTATTGGGCCAGGGAAATGGTTTCTCCCGTCAGGGCGGGCAGGGAAAAGGACGGGGCCGGATCGCCGACCTTGACCTTCAACACACTGTCAACCGGCTTTAGCTGGCCGGGGTCATAGATCATGGTCTGCATGGCCGTTTCCTGGGCTCCACCCGGGCCGGGGACGATTGCAGCCAACAGCATGGCGGCGGACCCTATCACGAGCATCATCCGTTTTGTATCGTTCATCGATGTCCCCATTTTTGTAATGTTATTCGCGCGCCGCCAATGCCATCAACCGCATTGATCAGCAGGTGGTGTCGAAAACCGTCACGGAAAGGCCGGGAGCCCGGTGGACGCGACGGTCAATCCAGGCTCAAAAAACCGTTCAGGCGGTTGATGAAGGTTTCCACCTTGTCCATGTGCCCGGCTCCGGTCCACAGAACCCGCCCTTTGTCGTTCGGTCCGATGTCGGCGATGATGAAAAACGGGGTGCGAACCTCACCCATGGATTTGTGGACAACAAAGTCTTCGTCAGGGAACAGGGGAAACACGATCTGGTAGTGTTTGCGAAAATGGTCGACCTCGTAGGCGGAGTTGCCGACCCCTATCCCGATCATTTTTACGCGGCCACGCAGGGTCTCCGACGCTTCGATGGCCTGATACAGGCTGTTGACGGCCGGTGCCTCCCGCTGGCAGTGGGGGCAGTACATGCTGAAAATTTCGATGATGAGCAGCCGTCCGGCGATGGTCATGGGATCGAATCTGCCGCGCTCGGTGAGTCCCAGATAGGCGATCGCGTCAGGCGATTCGGGAGCATCCAGGCGGATGTCCACCAGCAGTTCGCCGGCCGCCGGCGCCTTCTGCGCCGATGCCATAGCTGGCAGGGCTGACAACACCAGAGCGACCGCCAGTCGCAGGCAAAGGGTTCTCATCAGGTTGCCTTTCCGTCAAGGGTGTTGAAAAACGATGGCCTTCAGCCATTTGGCCCGACAGCCGACTGCCTGGTGCATCGGTCAAATAGAAATCACGCCTGCCGGCATAAAATCTGCCTTGCCCGGTATGGGTCCATGACGTTTCCCGGCACCGTGCCGGCAGGATGCGCGGGGCAGCCTTCTGGTGTCCGGCAGGATGGATAAGCGTATCAGGTGCGAACGTGGCACACTGGTGTCTCATGCAACAGCCGAAACACCGCGAACAGAGGAAGGTCAAGGGAAGCGCCAGGGATATCTATCCCGGTAGGCTTCCCCTATTAAGCATGTCCGACCGTGGTGACCGGTCACTTGGTGGCAATCAGGCGGCGGCTGAGCAGGTTGATGTGGGACATCTCTTCCTTGATGATGCCGTCCAAGCGGGACTGGCCCAAGCTTTCCGGAACCAGGTCTTTCATCCCCAGGTAAAATACAATCGAATCCTTTTCAGCCAGGATGGCGGCCTTCAGAATTGCCTGCAAGGATCCGGTGTCGATCTCCTTTTCGAAAAAGATGCGGGTGTCGGCCAATGACTTGAGGTACGATACCGCTTCGCCTGACGGGTCAAACACGGTCGATTTTTTCTCCGCTTCGGTGAGCTTATTTCTCATGGTGGAAAAGGTCTTTTCGTGGCTGTCTTCCATAACCGCCAGGTCCGAGAGAAATTTTTTGGCTTCCGGGTCCTGGATATCGGCGGCGGCCTTCCTGTAAAAGACGGCGCCGTTTCTTTCTATCTGCTCAGCCATCGCAAATACATCATCCGCGTTAAAATCGTAGCTCATGGTTGGATCTGCCTTTCTTTCCCGACCTGCAGGGGGTGTATCAAAATGGTGTTTACCGGAGCATCCTGTATCCGATAAATGCCCCTTCACCGGTGTGCTGTCAACCAAAAAAAATGAATGAAACGCCCGGCGGATCAGGCTTTTTCTTCATTCAGGCGGCACTCGTCGTCCCACTCGGGACAGGCGCTCTTGCGCTCGGCATCAAATTTGAGCATGCATTCACCGCATTCCAGTTCAATGTTCGGCGCATCTCCATAGCGCGCCTTGATCTCTTCCTTGGACAACACCTGCGCAAAGCTGCACCCGCATTGGGGGCAGGCGGATTTGACGTGGTAGCGTTTGTGACCCATAATTTGCCTCCCGATGATTTGAAGTTTGTGAAAAATGAGTTATCATAACTGCAAAAGCAATATCGATGCCATGGGTTGATGCGTGTTTTTTGCCTTGGCATGTTTATTGTTGTATGATGCAGGCAGCCTCGCGTCGCTGCCCGGGCCGGAGATCGTGGCGTCTATGGATAGAACCCAACGGCCTGTTTTGCAGAATGTCCTTGGCAGCGCCTTGACAACTGCGGACAAACAGGCAGGCGACTGATTACGCGCCGGATATCCGCGCCGGTTTAGCCCAATCCATAGGGTTGCCAACGCTTCGGTCCCATGCACCTGATCCGGACCTGTTTGACATTTATCACTACCTTCCAAGGAGGACAACATGGCCCAAACCGCATTTAAAGGATCACCCGTTCAATTGTCCGGCGATCTTCCCCGGCCGGGGACGGATGCCCCGGATTTTACCCTGACCCGCAGCGACCTGTCCGATGTGTCACTGAAGGACTATACAGGAAAAACCGTTGTTCTCAACATTTTTCCGAGCATCGATACACCGACCTGTGCCATGTCGGTGAGGAAATTTAACGCTGAAATCGGCAAGACCGACAACGCGGTGGTGCTTTGCATATCGGCCGATCTCCCCTTTGCCCACGCGCGGTTCTGCGGCGCCGAGGGGCTGGATCACGTGGTCTCTGCATCCACCTTTCGCAACCCCGGTTTCGGTGACGCCTACGGCATGCGTATTACGGGCGGCCCGCTGGCCGGTCTCATGGCGCGGGCGGTGGTGGTCATCGACGGGAAGGGCAAGGTGGTTTATACCCAACTGGTGGACGAGATCGCCAAGGAGCCGGATTACGACAAAGCCATGGCGTGCCTGTCCAGCAAGGAGGTTCTGCAGGCGTGCACGGCCAGCTTTACGGCGGAGCATTCCCGGGGTATGGATGACGATGGCCCCTGCGACGACGGGCGTGCCGGTGGGTGAGCCGGCCTCAGTCCAAACCCTTTCGGCCGATATCGGCATCGGGGAATGCTCGATCCCGGTGCCATCCGCGCCATCAATTCAGGAGGGGCCTTGCCTTCATACACGGGAATTAATCACTTGGCCATGGTTACCGGTGACATGGACCGCACCATCCGTTTCTGGCGGGATCTTTTGGGGATGAGGCTGGTGGCCGGCCTGGGCGGCAACGGCTACCGGCACTATTTTTTCGAGATTTCCGACCGGGACATGATCGCTTTTTTTGAATGGCCCGATGTGGAGAAAATACCAGAAAAGGATCACGGTGTGCCGGTGAAAGCTCCCTTTGCATTCGATCACATCGCTTTTGGGGTCGACGGAGAAGATGACCTGTGGGATTTGAAAGACCGCCTGGAGGCCGCCGGGTTTTGGGTTTCGGAGGTCATCGATCATGGATTCATTCATTCCACCTACACCTTCGATCCCAACAATATACCCATCGAGTTCAGTGCGCCGGTGGCCGGGGTGGACCTGCGTCGGCAGCCGAAGATGCTGGACCGGCATCCGGGGCGGATTGCCCTTGAAGGCCCGGAGCCCCAGCCTGGACACTGGCCGTCGGTCGAACGACCCACTCCCGACGATCAGCGGATAATTTTTCCCGGTGAAGGGACCGTGTTTGCCGGTGGGACGGATACGAAGGCTTAATGGCCACTTACAACCCCATGAACCCTGTTAAGGAGCGTCGATGGCAAACGAGCGTGTGCTGATACGGTGCCGAAACTGCGGCACCCGCAACCGGGTCCCCGTGGCCAGGCTGAAAGATGGTCCCCGCTGCGGGCGCTGCAAGCAGATGTTCCCACCCATTCCCATCAACAACCGGCCGGTGATGGTGACCGATCGGACGTTTGCCGACGAAGTGCTTGCCAGTCCCCTGCCTGTGTTGTTGGACTGTTGGGCTGCCTGGTGCGCCCCGTGCGGTGCCATGTCCTCCGTCCTGGATGACCTGGCGCGGGCCTATGCGGGCCGGTTGAAAATCGCCAAGCTCAACGTGGACCAGAATCCGATGACGGCCAGCCGCTATAGCGTCATGAGCCTGCCGATGCTGCTGTTTTTCAGGGATGGACGGATTGTGGATTCGGCCGCCGGCGCATTGCCGAGACAGGAGATCGAGCGAATTCTCTATCGTTTTCTGAATAAGTAGCCCCCACCAATCGAAGGAGCGAAAATGAAGATCGCCATTACCGGGGCATCGGGTTTTGTGGGTACGGCGTTGACCCGTCTGCTGCTGGACGGCGGGCACGCGGTGACCGGGCTGGGAACGTCAGCCTCCCATCCGCTTCAATCGGCTGCGCACTTCACATGGGTCAGTGCGGACACGACGCTTGCCGGAACGTGGCAGGCGGCGGTGAGCCAGGCCGATGCCGTCATCAACCTGGCCGGACGAACCCTATTCAAGCGCTGGTCCCGGGCCTACAAAGCGCAGATCGTCGACAGCCGCCTGCTCACCACCCGCAACGTCGTGGCCGCCATGAACGGTGAGGACAAGATCCTGATCAGCACATCGGCGGTCGGCTATTACGGCAGCCGGGGCGACCAGGCGCTTGCCGAGCATTCGACCCCGGGAACCGACTTTCTGGCCCGTTTGTCCGTGGATTGGGAAAAAGCCGCACAGGATGCAGAAAGGCAGGGTGTCCGGGTGGCCATCATGCGCTTCGGCGTGGTGCTGGGCGCCGGGGGCGGGGCCCTGGCCCAGATGCTGCCGGCCTTTCGCCTGTTTGCCGGCGGCCCCCTGGGAAGCGGCCGGCAGTGGTTTTCATGGATTCACATGGCCGACCTCCTGGCCGCGATTCAGTTTCTCCTTGATCGCGAAAATGCGCGTGGCCCCTATAATTTCTGTGCGCCGGGAGCGGTCCGCCAGAAGGATTTCGCGCGGGCGCTGGGTGCCGCCCTGGGCCGGCCGGCCGTTGTGCCGGCTCCGTCCCTGGCCCTGCGCCTAATGATGGGTGAAGTCGCCGGGGTGCTCCTGGCCAGTCAGAAGGTGCGCCCCGACCGGCTGATCGCCGAAGGATTCCCCTTTCGTTTCGCGGATGTCGACAGCGCCCTGGCGGACCTGGTGAGCCGATTATGACGGCATCGTAAAAAGGCCGATATCTGCGTTACGCTTCATCCCTCGTCGCTGCGGCGTACGGTAAGTACGCCTCACTCCTTAACATTTGCGAGCCTCGATCTTGAATTTTTTGCCCATTCGTCTAAATGGTATAGCTTTGCGAGCGAGCCAGTAATGACCGAACAGCAATTAACCGCAACCGATTATCATCGGATCACCAGCTACCGTCGCCACCAGCTGACGCCCCACACCCTGGACTGGGCGCATCAGCCGATGCCGGTCAAGCGCTACCCGGACCTGCCCCGGGTGCCACTGGATCGCGATGCGAAGCTGCCGGTGAAGGATTATTTCGACCTGGCGAACCGACGCCAGGGCATCGAACCGAGCCGCCCGGACGCATTGGACAGTCAAACGCTTTCGGCGGCCTTCAGGCTGACGCACGATCTTACCGCCCGCGCCATGCATGCCGGCACACCCTTTTATTATCGCAGCGTGGCTTCGGCCGGTGCCCTGTACCCGTTTGAAATGTACCTGGCCGTCCACCGCATGCAGGGGCTGGATCCGGGGGTGTATCACCATCACCTTTTCGATCGCTCACTGACCACCTTGCGCCGCGGTTCGCTGCCGGTGATCCCGCCGGTTGACCGCGGCGTTGCGGCTACCGTTTATATCACTGGGATCTTTTTCCGCAGTGCGTGGAAGTACCGCAACCGCGCCTACCGCTATGTGCTGCTGGACGCCGGCCATCTGCTGGAGAATCTGAGACTGGCTTTGGGTGCGTTGGATCTTTCCTTTTCCATCCATCTGGATTTCGATGATGAACAGGCAGCGACCCTACTGGGGCTGGATCCGCAGCGGGAAGTCTGCCTGGCCTGCGTGCATCTGCATGGTGGCGCCACCGGGGAGGAAAGGCCTGGAGAATCCGAAGCCTTAAAGCCCCTTTCCGCAGCGATTCTCCAGGCATCCACGGTGTCCGGACAGGAGGTCGCCTATGGGGATATCCTTGCCATCCACCGGTCAGGAATGGGGTTCAGCGGCCACCCTGCCGGGACTCTTCCGGTGAAGCACGCCATCGGAAAGCAGCCCTCGTCGTGGGTCGACCTGGTCGCGCCGGATCGTGCGGGATCGGCGGACTATGTCAGCGTGCTGCGGCAGCGCCGTTCCCGCCGAAACTTTATTGCCGCGCCCGGGCCCGTCGAGGGCTTCATGGCTTTCGTGGACCTGATGGCCTGGGGGGGGGTGGCGTCGAGCATGCCCATGACCTGCCGATCCGCAATTACCCTTGGATTTCTGGTTGGCGCAGGGATGCCGGTTCCACCCGGTTTTTACCTGCCGGACCCGGCGGAAAAACGACTGGGACGCGTGTCGGAAGGCAGGCTTACCGAATCCATGGCGGCAGCCTGCCTGGATCAGATGTGGCTCAAGCATGCCGCCGTGCATGTGCTGTTCATGACCGACCTGGCCGCCCTCGACCGGAATTGGGGGCCGCGGGGCTATCGCTATGCCATGATCGAGGCGGGGCGCCTGGGCCAGCAGGCCTACCTGGCCGCCACCGCTTCCGGATGGGGGGCCTGCGGGATCGGTGCGATTTATGACCGGGAGGCGGCGGACCTGCTGGATCTGTCGTCCGACGGCGCGTTGCTCTACCTGGTCGGGACCGGTCCGGTCAAGTCGCGTTGACACCCCGCCGAAACGGCCCCGCTCTCGGCGGGAAGAGGGGGGCTCCGGTTGTCGGCCCGGAAGTCAGGCCGGCCTGATCCGTCCATATTTCAACAGGGAGAAATGACCATGTCCTCCGACCTCAAAATTTTCAGCGGCAGCGCCAATCCCCAACTGGCCACCCACATCTGCGAAACACTGGGAATCGGCCTCAGCCGCCTTGCGGTGTCCCGCTTTTCCAACGACAACCTCTTTGTCCAGATCCGTGAGAACGTGCGGGAAAAAGATGTATTCGTCGTCCAGCCCTTCACTGCGCCGGTGGGCGACACGATCATCGAATTGTTTATCATCCTGGATGCCTTGAGAAGTGCGTCGGCCCGGCGCATCACGGCGGTGATTCCCTATTTTTCCTACGCTCGCTCGGATAAGAAAGACGCCCCGCGCATCTCCATCACCGGCCGCCTCATGGCCGACCTGATCAGGACCGCCGGTGCCGACCGGGTTCTCACCATGGATCTGCACTCGGACGCGGTGCATGGTTTCTTCAGTATCCCGGTGGACCATCTTACCGCGATTCCCTATTTCGTGGACCACTTCCGTGGCCGGCTGGACCTGGACAACGCCGTGGTGGTGGCCACGGATGCCGGCGGCGCCAAACGGGCCGGCCGTTTTGCCAAGCGCATTCACCTGCCCATGGCGATCATCGACAAGCGGCGTGTGGCCGATACCGAAGTTGTCCAGGGACTGGTGGTGGGCGACGTGAAGGGCCGCGATGCCATTATCTTTGAAGATGAGATTTCCACAGGCGGCACCCTGGCGGCTTCGGTAAAAACGCTTGCGGCAGCCGGTGTGAAAAGCATCCACGTGGGAGCTACCCACGGCGTGCTGTGTGGCCCCGCCGTAAACCGGCTGGTGGACAGTCCCATCGAATCTGTGGCCGTTACCGACACGGTGCACGTTCCCCGGGAAAAATTGGCCGACAAGATCCACACCCTCTCGGTGGCCCCGCTTTTTGCCGAAGCCATCCGGCGCATCCACACCGGGGAAAGTGTCGGCGCCCTGTTCGATTAGCGCGGAGGGTGCTGATCCTACACGATGGAAAGGAACGAACGGATTGGAGATTACCAGCGAAATCAGGCAGGTGGGTGGTGCCGGGTTTACCTCGACGGATGATGCGGCCGCCTACCTGCTCAGTGTGGACGGCCGGGCCGCCATCGTGGATGCCGGCTGCGGCGGGCACGGGGCCAGGCTGGCGGCCAACATTCATGCCCGGGGCATCGGGCCCGACCAGGTGGACTACCTGCTGATCACCCACTGCCATTTTGACCACACCGGCGGAGCCGGGGATTTGCGGGAGCGTTTCAATTGTGCCGTCGTCGCCCACGAGCGGGATGCCGCGGCCCTGGAGAACGGCGACAGCATCCGGACGGCGGCCCACTGGTACGGCGCCGTCATGAACCCTCTTGCCGTGGACCTGAAATTGACCGGGGACCGCAACCAGATTGTTCTTGGAAAACGCATGGTGGATGTCATTCATATTCCGGGACACACGCCGGGATCCGTGGTCTACCTGGTGGAATCGGATGGCCAGCGGGTCCTGTTCGGTCAGGATGTCCATGGCCCCCTGCACGATGACTTTGCCTCCGATGCGAAGGCCTACCGGCAGTCGCTGGCCCGCATGGCCGATCTCGGGGCGGATCTTCTCTGCGAAGGACATTTCGGTATCTTCCGCGGGGCGGACAAGGTGCGGGCGTTCATCCGGTCGTTCATGTGAATGGTTCGTAAAAAGCCCGATATCTGTGCCATGCGTTATCCCCCGTCACTTGGGGATACCACAAGGTCGCTGCCTACGGCACCTGCGACAGCGGTATTCTTAAGGATTCACAGGCCTTGATCTCGACCACCTTTACGAACCCCTCGGAAATGCGATGATTGTCGCGTCAGTCAATTTTTCAAGGCATTCCAGAAATGGTGGAACATAGATATCCCACCCTGCCAAGGGCCCTCCTCGATGCATCATCGGCCATCCTGCTGTTTAAAGCCGGCTTGATCGAGGCGTGTTGCCAGCTGTTTCATCTGCACATGACCCGATCCGCTTTTGATGAAGTGACCGTCCCTGCTCAGCCCGGTGCGGGCGACCTGCGCGCCCTGTCCGGTCGACGCCCGGGCGTGACCGTTCTCGAAGACCCGAGGGGGATCCTGCCCACCCGTGCGGCGGACATTGAGCGTCTTCACCGGGGAGAGCGCGACACCCTGCACCACTACCTGAATGGCGCGGCCCGATTTGTGATTATCGATGACGGTAAAGGGGTGCGGACGTGTCGCCGACATAAGATACCCCACGTCAACGCCCTGTTGTGCCCCAGGCTGCTCTATTTTAGCGGGCGAATACCCGACTCGCTTGCCCGTCTCTTTTTTGAACGCATTGCCAGCCTCGGCCGCTACTCGACAGCCGTGGTGAAATGGGCTGAAACCTGCGATACGTCGGATCTTTCTTTTTTTGTCGACACGCGGATGGTGGCTGAAAGATAAGCGAGGCGATGGGCAGGGTTGCCTTTTCCCCCTGTCGGCGGGTACAAAGCGGGGGGCTATGCCCTGACATCGACGGTTTGGCCCAGACCGTTTTCAGCGAGCATCCGGGCAATCTGCTGCTGACTTGCGGCCAGTTCACGCAGCACGGTCACCTGGGTTTCCATGAGGGTGTGAAGCGGCTGAGCGGCGGCGCTCATGGCCATGTGGGATGCGGATACGGCAGAGACATTCATCATTTGCTCCTCGGTTGCGGTTAGCTGGGTTATCGACCGTTCCCCGCTCAATCTTGAGTGTTTTTTCGTAAAAAGGGGCATGGGCGAGCGCACTAATCATTAAAGTGATCGCGATCACTGCCGATATCTGCTGTTAAGGAGATTCAGCCATGGATATCGTCGTCATCAACAGCGCCTTCGTGAAAAACGAAGAACCGAAGAAACCCGTGACGCGGATTCCCGGAAAAAAATCCAAATTTATGGATAAACGTCGCAACCGAGCCGATCGGCGTAAAAGTGTCCGGGACGGCGTGGTGGTCAAGCTGTCCTATCAGAACGACCGTCGGACCGGAACGGACCGGAGACGGACCCAAGCCGATTGAACCGCGATAACTAGCGTGTTGCCCGGCCTTTATGGCAGGGAATCGTCAATCATCGTGTTTGGGTGCGGTTTCCGTGCCAGGTGGTCTCCGATCTTCATTGGACGGCATGGCCTCACCGGCCGGAACAGGCACGCATCTGACCGGTGCCAATTTCCCCGATGCGGCATTTGTGGAGAATTCCCCCGTCCTGTGGTATGATCGAGCCCAGTCGCTTTTCTCATCCGTACAACCCTGACGCATGAGTCATCCACATGAACCAGATGAATGCCATGATGCTGGTGCGTACCCTCGATCTGAACAAGACCGACGCGCCCCTGGTATCCCAGACGGTCCCCATCCCGACGCCGGGGGATCATGAAATACTGATCCGCGTGGGGGCCTGCGGGGTATGCCACACGGAGCTGGATGAAATCGAGGGGCGAACGCCGCCGCCGCGGCTGCCCGTGATCCCCGGACATCAGGTGGTGGGGCGGGTGCAGGAAAGCGGTGCGGGTGCTGTGCGGTTCTCCACGGGGCAGCGGGTGGGCGTCGCCTGGATCAACCGGGCTTGCGGCACTTGCGATTTTTGCCTGGAGGGCCGGGAGAACCTGTGCCCCCAATTCGTCGCCACCGGGCGGGATGTCCACGGCGGCTATGCCGAGTACATGACGGTGCACGAGGCATACGCCTACCCGATTCCCGATCGGTTTTCGGATGCCCAGGCGGCACCGCTGCTTTGCGCCGGAGCCATCGGGTACCGTTCCATGGCCCTTTGCAACCTGCGGGACGGGCAACGTCTCGGGCTTACCGGATTCGGCGCCTCCGCCCACCTGGTGCTCAAAATGGTGCGGCACCGGTTTCCCGACGTGGGGGTATATGTGTTTGCCAGAAGCCCCGGGGAACGGGCATTCGCACGATCCCTGGGTGCCGTGTGGGCCGGGGATACGAAAGACAGGGCACCGCATCCTCTGGATCGGATCATCGACACCACGCCGGCCTGGACGCCGGTGGTGGAGGCCTTGAACAATCTCAAGCCGGGCGGCCGGCTGGTAATCAATGCCATCCGAAAGGAAGTGGCCGACCGGGATGCGCTTCTGCGGCTGGACTATTCTTATCATTTATGGCATGAAAAGGAGATTAAAAGCGTCGCCAACGTGGCCCGGTCGGATGTGTCCCGGTTTCTGGAACTGGCGGACCGTATCCCGATCATTTCCGAAGTTGAGACGTTCGGCCTCGCAGCGGCCAATCGGGCGCTCATGGAGTTGAAAAACCGCCGGGTCCGGGGGGCCAAAGTGCTCTTGATGGACCCTTGTTGACCGTGCCCGGTTATTTCTTGCCGCGATCCCGGCAAGGAGCTAAAGCATATCCTGGAAGCTGCCGATATCATTCTCAGCCGTCGGAACTTTTGATCCAGAGCAGGTTGTCTGCGCTTCGTGAATGGTCGGAGATGCCGTCTTGAAAAAGTTTATCGCCAATCGTGTCAAATTGATCAGCAGAATGGACCGGGATATCGGCGTTCTGATCGACAACTGCCTGGGGTTTCTCTATTCCATCGATCTGGGGCACGACATGCGCAAGGAGACCGCCCGGATCGAATCGGCGCTGTACGACATGGTTTACCTGGGCCGAACGCCAGCCGGCTGTGAGTTCAAGGAAAACCTTTTCAGAACGCGGATACTGCCGCTCATGAAGGTCCTTGCACCACCCGGATATTACTTCGGGATCGATCCGGATAATCAGGGCCTGCTGGGATACTGGCGACAGGCCGATGTCGACGCCGATGACAGTCAGTCGTTGCCGATCGGCTCCGGTACTGCCGGTTGAGGCCGTTTCCATCCCGCGGCAAATTTCTTGACACGCCGTTTTGTCCCATTGTACGTCTAATCGAGGCTGGCCGCTGCCAGAGTCCTTCTTCACCGTCATCGGTTACCATCTGAAAATGGTCAGCAGGAGGTTCACGTCGTGTTCGCCCTGCGGTGTCTGCTTTTTCTAACGGCGACCGTTTTCCTGGGGTGTCTCATCGCCCCCCCGGGGGTAAGCCGTGCCGCTGTGCGTGAACCCGTCTGGGCCGGCAGGTTTTATCCGGCTGACCGGCAGGACTTGCTCCGCTTGATTCGACGCCTCACCGACACGGCCGAACGCCATGCGAGCACCGCTAAACGTCCGCATACCCGGCTGCGCGCCCTGATGATGCCCCACGCCGGATACGCCTACTCCGGTGCAACTGCCGCCCATGCCGCCCTGGCCATTGACCCCGACCGGTTCGACCGGGTGGTTCTGCTCGGGCCCGATCACCGGGTGGGTTTTCGCGATGCTTCGATCACCGGGGCCTCCCACTGGCGAACGCCTTTGGGAACGGTCCCTGTCGGTGATTTCCGCCTCATGTTGAACGACCGGCCGCAACGCTTCGCGACCCTAGCGGCCTCTGATCGGCAAGAGCACAGCCTGGAGGTGGTGCTGCCTTTCTTGCAGTCCCGCCTGACCCGGTTTGAATTGATTCCTGTGGTGCTGGGACCCTGCGATGCCCATGAAATGGGCCAGGCCATAGCGACCCTGCTCAGCAATCCGCGGAGCCTGCTGGTGGTCAGCGCCGACTTGTCTCATCACCTGCCCTATGACGAGGCCGTCAGACGGGATCGGGAAACGCTGGACCGGATCCTTTCTCTGGATCCCCGGTGGCAGCAGGATCAGGACAACCGCACCTGCGGGCGTTATCCCGTAGGGGTGCTGCTGGAGCTGGCCCGGAGGCAACAGTGGAAGCCGGTGCTGCTGCATTACAGCAACAGCGGCGATACCGCCGGTAGCAGGGAAGCCGTGGTGGGATATGGCGCCGTTGCCTTCTATGGAGATGAACCGATGCAAAACCCAACCGATACCCGTCAACCGCTGACCCCTGAGCAGGGGGCCGCCCTGGTGACCCTGGCCCGGCAGACCCTGGTCCGGCATTTCGGTGATACGACCCCATCGGCCGATCGGCAACGACTGGAGACAACGCTTGCGGACCAAGCCCTTCAGTCCCGTTGTGGCACGTTCGTCACCTTGAAAATCGACAACCAGCTGCGGGGTTGCATCGGCAGTCTGTCGGCCACCGCCCCCATCCTCGAGGGGGTGTGCGACAATGCACTGAATGCGGCTTTCCACGATCCGCGGTTCCCCCCGTTGAGCAAAAAAGAGCTGGAACGCGTACAAATCGAGGTGAGCGTGCTTTCCGAGCCGGTCGCCCTGGCCTACAGCGATGCCGATGACCTGCTGGCCCGGTTGAGGCCCGGTATCGATGGGGTGATCGTCAAAAGGGGGGCCGCCAGTGCCACTTTTTTACCCCAGGTGTGGGAGCAGCTGCCCCGGCCGGAACCGTTCCTCTCTCACTTGTGCGCAAAAGCCGGTCTGCCCGCCGAACAATGGCGGAAAGGAGATCTGGAGGTGCAGGTCTACCAGGTTCAGTACTTTGAAGAGGCCCGATGACGGCGGCGTGCGCAGGGTGGTGGTCTCCACGGGCATTGCCTCGGTGGCCGTTCAACTGGTATGTGTCCGTGAGTACCTGGCTCAATTCCAAGGCAATGAGATTGTCATTGCCCTGATCTTCTTCTGCTGGCTGGTTTTCGGCGGTCTCGGCACCTCAGCGGCCAAGGGTTTCGGGAGCCGGGTCGTTCAGCCGTCGCCAACCACCCTGGCCATTTTCTCCTGCCTGCTGGTCATTTTCTCCGTGTGTCAGGTGGTTGCCATTCGCTGGCTGCGGGACCTGGTTTTCATTCATGGCCGGTCAGTGGGGTTTTATCCCACCCTGGTTTATGTCGCCGTCACCCTATTCCCCTATGCGCTGCTATTGGGTTTCGTGCTGCCGTACAGCCTGTCGGTGGCCCGATACCGGTCGGCCCGGTATCCCGGCAACTGGATTTACATGGCTGACAATGCAGGGGATGTGGCCGGCGCGGCGATTTTTTCTTTTGCCCTGGTTCATTGGCTTACCCCGTTCCAGGTCCTGCTCGTGGTCCACCTGCCGCTGCTGGCCTGCCTGCTTGGGTTGGAATCGGCGGTCTCCCGCTGGAGCGCATCCGCCGGCGCCCTTGCAATAGCGGCCCTGGTGACGGGGGCTGTGTTTGAAGACCGGCTGCTGCCGGTCCGGGAAGGCCGTCGAATCCACTATGCGGAGAGCCGCTACGGCCGTATCGAGGTGCTCGACTCGGCAGGAGAGGTCTCTATTTTCAGTGACGGCGTGCCGAGTCTTTTCTCCCAGGACCCCGCCCTGGCCGAGGAGATCGTTCATTTCCCGCTTTCCCAGGTCAACCGTCCCCGGCGCCTGCTGCTGGTCTCCGCCGTGGGGGGCATGATGGCAGAGGTCGCCAAATACCGCCCCGAAAGGGTGGATTATGTGGAGATGGACCCATTGGCGGCCCAGCTGCAGCTTCGTTATGATCTGCTGACACCCATACCCGGTCTGACCGTCATCAACCAGGATGCCCGTGCTTACCTTGCTCGTGCATCGACGCGCTACGATGCCATCCTGGTCAGCCTGCCGGAACCGGAAACCTTTCAGGTCAATCGGTTCTATACGGCCGGGTTCTTCGCGCTGGCAAAGGCGCATCTTGCACCGGGTGGTGTGTTCTGTTTCGGCATCGACCCTGTGGCCAACTACATATCGGACATCCGGCGGCAGAAGTTGTCGTCGCTGGCCAACACGGCCGGTGCCGTTTTCAGCCATGTCACGCTCATGCCGGGCCAGCGGCTGCTGTTTGTCTGCCGTGACCGGCCGATTCGGACCGACATACCGGTGCTTCTGGAACAAAAGGGAATCGACACCCGCCATATCCGCCGGTATTTTGCCGGCGACCTGACCGGCCAGCGGATCCGCCAGATTAACGATGCCGTGGATCCCGGTACCGGCCAAAACCTGGATCTGTCTCCCCGGTTGATGCGGTTGGCGTTCGTTGGATGGCTGGCGCGCCACGGCGAGTCATCCCGCTGGTTCGCCCTGGCACTGGCTGTCGGGGCGCTGGCATACCTGACCCGAATCAACCGTCCTCAGTGGGTGCTGCTGACCACCGGCTGTGTCAACATCGGCGCCGAAATGGTGACCATCTTTACCTTTCAGACGCTTTATGGGTATGTTTATCTTCAGATCGGGGTGCTGGTGACCGTGTTCCTGGCCGGACTGCTGCCCGGTGCCTGGGCGGGCGGGCGGTTTTGCGGCAGCCGTCGCCGGGCATTGATGATCGGTGATCTGCTGCTGATGGTGCTGATGGTGCTGTTTGCTGTGATGTTGGCCGCTGCCCGGCAGGGGATGCCGGCGGCTGTTTTATACGGCTTCGGCCTGGCCGTTTCATTTTGCTGCGGATTCCAGTTCCCCCTGGCCCTGACCCTGTCAGGAGACACCGGTGCCGCCGCTGCGCAAAGCTTTTCAGCGGACCTGGTGGGCGCGGCCATCGGCGTCCTGCTGGTGAGCCTGGTGCTGATTCCTTTTATCGGGCTCCTGTGGGCGACCCTTAGCCTTGCCGGTTTGAAGCTTATCAGTTTGCTGGTTTCAGGATCGATCCATGAAATGCATTAGCCGGCGACAATTCATGCTGACCACCGCGGCCAGCCTGTGCAGCGTGGCGACCAGTCATGCCCGGTGGTCTTTATTCGGCTCCGATGACAGTCCGTTGCCGGACATCCGGGGCACTATCTTTCAAAAGGATGCACCCGCCGCTTTGTGGAAATGGTCCACGGCCGCCTATCATTTCAACCGCCTGGACCAAGGCGCCGTTATCTGTACCTTGTGCCCCAACCGCTGCCGGCTCTCACCGGGAGACCGCAGTGTCTGCCGCAGCCGGGTGAACCTGGACGGCACCCTCTACAGCCTGGCATACGGAAATGCCTGTTCGGCCAACGTGGACCCGATCGAGAAAAAGCCCCTGTTTCATTTCATGCCGGCTACCAGCGCTTTTTCCATCGCGGCCGCCGGGTGCAACTTTCGCTGCCTCAACTGTCAGAACTGGGAAATTTCTCAGGTCCGTCCCGAGGATGTACGCCACATCGACCTGTTTCCCGATGCGGTGGTGAATGCCGCCGTGAAAAGCGGGTGTCGATCCATTGCCTACACATACAGCGAGCCGACTACGTTTTATGAGTACATGATCGACACGGCGCGTATCGCCAGACCCCGTGGCCTTTACAATATATGGGTGTCCAACGGCTTTATCAATCAGGAGCCCCTGCTGGCCTTGTGCCGGGTGCTGGACGGGGCTAACGTGAACCTCAAGTCCATCAGCGATGACGTCTATCGCAAGCTCAATGGCGGGCGGTTGAAACCGGTGCTGGACACGTTTGTCACCCTTCACCGGCAGGGGGTCCATTTCGAGATGACCCACCTGGTGGTACCCGGCTACGGGGACAGCGATCGGATGGTTCAGCGAATGTGCCAATGGATACTGGAGAACCTGGGGCCTGACTATCCCCTTCATTTTCTGCGCTTTTTTCCCCGTTACCAGCTCGACCGCCTGGCGCCCACACCGCTGGCCACCCTGATCCGGTTCCGGGAACTGGCCATGGCCCAGGGGCTCCGATATGTGTATCTGGGCAACGTGCCGGGCCATGCGGGCAATCACACCTTCTGCCACCACTGCAAACGGCTGCTGGTGGAGCGGCAGGGCTACCACATACCCACCTTCCAAATCATCAATGGACGCTGCCGATTCTGCGATACCCCCATCCCCGGCGTGTGGCCGGCAAGTGAAGTGTGATCGGTCGATTGGATCAATGCAACTGTTGGGTGGCGTGGTTGCGGATGAACTGATCGATCAATTCGGTTTGCAGCGTGGTGAGGCTTTCGAAGCGCACCCCGCGGCGGGACTGGCCCGCTTCGGGCAGGGGAAATCCGGGGATGCCGCTGTCGGCGGGGATATCGGAAACACCGTGGCAGTGGATGCCGCTGACGAATATTTCACCGTCTGGCGTCATAATGGCAAGCTGGTCAGATGGATTGCCCGGACCCGATTTCATCTCGTGGCTGTACGCCAGTCCGGACACGCCGATGTCTACCAGGCTGAATCGCTCGTAGGGGTGGGTGCGGGAGATGACGAAGGTACCTTCCGGCGCTCCGAATCGCGGGTTTTTGCGACGCTCCGTTGATGCCGGTGTCAGCACGCTGCGGATGGTATCAGCCAGTTGCTGCATACCCACGGGCTTCATGATCAACGCCTGGATACCCAACGATTGGGAACTCTCCTGGCTGATCTGTTCGTTGAACCCGGTGCATAAAATAATGGGAAGGTCATTGCGCACGGCCTTGACTGCTTTGGCCAGGCCGGTGCCCGTCATCCCCGGCATGGTCATGTCCGTGATCAGCAGGTCATAGAGCCGGGGGCAGTTGAGAAACGAATTGAGTGCCTCGGCACTGTCGGTATGTGCGCTGACCGTGTATCCCAACTGCTCGAGCACCTGCCTCATCATGTCCACGAGCATCTCCTCATCATCCACGATCAGGATATGCTCATGGCCGCCCGGCAGGTGCTGCTGGTTGAAAATTGCCGGTTGCGAGTCGATGGTCGCGTCCACCCTCGGCAGATAGAGGTGAAACTCCGTGAACTGGCCCGGTCCGCTGAAGGCCCTTATGGCGCCGCCACTGCCCTTGATGATGCCATGAACGACCGAGAGGCCCATGCCCGTGCCTTTCCCGGTTTCCTTGGTGGTGAAATAGGGGTCGAAAATCCGATTGATGATATCCTTTTCGATGCCATGGCCGGTGTCGGCGACCACCAGCCTGGCGTAACGGCCCGGGGAGAGATTCGACTCGGCTGCAGCGGCGCTGTCCAGTGTTACGGGATCCAGCCGGATGGTCAGCACGCCGCCACCGGGTTCCATGGCGTGGGCGGCATTGGTGCACAGGTTGAGCATGATCTGGTGAATCTGGGTGGCGTCGGCGATGGTGATGCATTCGGTTGCGCAGATATTGCGTTCGATGGAGATGTTGGTGGGCAGGGAGGCCCGCATCAGCTTGAGCGACTCCATGATGACGCTGTTGAGACGAATCGGCTTGCGGCCGGATTCCTCCTTGCGGCTGAAGCTGAGCAATTGCTGAATCATTTCGCGGGCCCTCAGGCTGGCTGTGAGAATCCGTTCCAGGTTCAGGTGGGCGGCGTGTTCGCCGGGCATGTCGGCCAGGGCCAGTTCCGCATTGCCTAAGATGATGCTCAGCACATTGTTGAAGTCGTGGGCGATGCCGCCGGCCAGGGTGCCGATGGCTTCCATTTTCTGGGACTGGCGCAGCTGGTTTTCCAGTTGCCGCTTCTCGGCTTCGACACACATGTGCTCGCGTTTCATCTGCCGCTGACTCAGCACGTTCTCCACGCGAATAAGCAGTTCGTCCGGCTCGAAGGGTTTTCTCAGATAATCGCTGGCTCCTTTGCGGATGGCCTTGATGGCCGAATCGACGGAGGCCTCCCCGGTGACGATGATGAAGGCGGCATCGCAGCAATCTCGGTCAACGGCGTCGAGCAATTCAAAACCGGTCATTTCCGGCATCATGACATCTAGGATGACCAGGTCGGGGGATTCGGCATGAATCAGCGTCAGGGCATGGCGCGAGCTGTTGGTGGTTCGAACCCGATAGTCGCCGGCGTCCAAGACAGCCTTGATGCTCGCAGTCATCAATGGCTCATCGTCGCAGATCAAGATTCGCGGGCGGTTCTCCATGAAATGCTCCTAAGTGGCTGAGTCAAGAGCCGTTCTGTTTTCCGATTCATTGTCGCTGGCGGGCAGTTCAATGTGAAAACAGGTCCCTCCGCCCGGGGTACTTTCGCACAACAGGGACCCCTTGAGGATGGTTACCGCTTCATGGACAATGGCCAGGCCCAGTCCGTCGTGACCCGTTTTCGAGGTCACGTTAGCTTTAAATAGGTCATTTTTAATCGCTTCGTCAATACCCGGGCCGTCATCGCAGACACTGATTTTGACATGGCCCGCTATTGCTGTGTCGCCCACCGATCTGGTAGGGGCTGTCAACATGCGGCTGATCACCTGAATGGTTCCGCCATCGGGCATTGCTTCTATCGCATTTTTCAACAGGTTAATCAATGCCTGCTTCAGCCGGTCCCGATTCGATGGGATGGCGGGGAGGCGTGCATCCAGATCCTGGGTCAGGTGGATGGACGTATTGGCGGGCAGGCCTTCACGGAACAGCCCCAGTATGTCGGCGATCGTGGCATTTACGTCAACGGGTTCAAGGTCGATGGGCAGACTTCCTGACGGTGATGTCAGGGACTTTATCAGCCTGGATACTCGGTTGATCTCCTCATCGATAATGCGCAGCTCATTCCTGGCCGATGAGTGGTCATCGGTGCGCAGGGTCAGGACCTTGAGATAATTTTTGATGACGCTCAACGGATTGTTGATTTCATGTACGATTTTGCTTGTTTTTGACATGCGCGATGCTTCGCGATCCGCCGCCCGGCAGTCGCTCTGATCCTCGCGCTGTCGTTCTCGGGCCAGGGACCCGGCCACGGCAGCGACAATGGCCTTCAACAGCGTTGTCTGCTTTTCGACCCATGGCCAATCACCGGCCTCGATTCCCAGGAGCAACATCGCCGTGCCCTCGCCGCTATCCGATCGAACCGGCATGCAGACGATGCCGTCTGTCTGCATGCCGGCCATGAGCTGTCTGTCGACGATCGTCAATTTACTCCTTTGGACGGCTGAGAATGAATTCACCATTTCACCGCTGCCATGGCTGATGGCTGGCAGGCAGTCCGATGCCGTCAGGGGGATGCGCAGTCGATCGATGTGGGGCGGGGTGATGTCTCCCGCGGCGAAACATCCGATCAAGAGATTGCCGACGGGGTCATGGTCAAGCATGATCAGGGTGTCGATACCCATATAGACGCTGAGGCTCTGCTGCAACACCCGCAAGACGGCACTGCGGCCGGTGGCCGTCAGCAAATCCCGATATACGCCGGACAAGATGGTGTTGGTTCTGATCGCCTGGCCCAGGGGAATGGTGACTGTGTCGGTGGACCGGCCTTTTTCCGGCACTTCAGGATTGTGGCCGAGTTCGTTTGTCACTGCCAGGGCCTGCTCTTGGACTGCCTGTGAAAGGCGGCTCAGGTGCTGCGCATCTATTTTCAAAAGTGTGGCAACCGCCTGGCAGTCCTCGGATGACGGATGCGGCTCAACGGCCAATCGGTTGGCCGACCACACGATCTGGACCAGAGGGAGGGCATTGACGACGGCTGCCGCCGTGGCCGTGTGGTACTCGGCTGTATCTCCGGCAAACCCGGCGCCGGTGTAGCGCCGGATCAACTGCGCCCCGATTTGGCCGTGGTCTGATCCGGTAACCTGTTCCTCTGCATCGAGCAGTGGGGTCGCCTGAGCCGGGTCGATCAGCATGGGGGCGCATGCTGCCGGGGTTTGGGCAAATAGTGCCAGTTTGCCGATGTCGTGAAGCAGACCGGCGGTGTATGCATCCTCCACGGGACGGTAATTCAGCGCCAGCGCCAGCTCCCGGGCCAGCAGGGCCGTGGTGAGACTGTGCCGCCACAACCATCCAAGTGCCAGCCCCTGCCGGTGATGGATGCCGTTCAATGCCTGATCGGCCAATGCCTGGGTCGTGATGGCATCGATGCCGGTCATTCCGATGCGGCTGACCACGTCGTCAATGCCGGGCGGGTCAACCTTGTGAACTCCGGAACGCATGGATCGGTCGAGGCGCATGGCCAGGAAGCAAAGCGCCGGGTCCATCCTGAAAAGTCGGGATAGGTCGGGCAGGGCCATGGACGAATCATGGCGGACGTGGATGAGACGTTCTAAAAGACAGGGGAAAACGGTAAGTTGCAACCTGCCGGTGAATTCTGAAGCGATGTGCACAGCGACTGCCAGTCCCATTGAAATATCTCATCTGTTCAGCAGGCAAAACCGCGTTTAAACTATGACGATCATGCGCATTTGTCAAAGAGACCCATGTGTGACCCCGGGCGGCGAATAGCCGGCCTTCGAGCGGGTTCAGGACTTCCTTGCCCTGAAAAACTGCCGTCGTGAATGCAAACATGGTTTTCTTATACTGACCATGCTTTCATCGGCGACCGTATACGGTCGCCCGAGATCTGACCCTCACCCTTGTCTCCTGAACCACTCGCGCCGGAATCCAAATATCGAATAAGTATCTAATTTTTATTAACTCTTTTTTAATAGAGCAATGAAGGTGCCAACGAAAGAATACCACCGGTCTTTTTAGTCGGCATGAAAAATATAAAAATAATAACAGTAATTTATATTTAACTGGTTGTCCTTCCGACGGTATTGCGCCCCTCCATGCCGGGGGATTTTATCGGAAGCGTTGTGGTGCGTACTTCACAACCGTTGTTTTACTATGTAATAATTTACATAGGCGATGCATCCCGGCACATGGCCTGCCCATCCCGGGCCAGTGCCCTCAGAATCTTCCGGCTTGCGACCGGTTCAGACTGCACCGAGAGGCAAGTTGTCCAATACGGTCAATGGTGTGGGGTGATGGGTGAAAGAAGGCCAGTTGCGTCCAACGCGGAAAATGAAAAAAGACTCGGTCGAACAAGGGGCGGGAAGGTCAAACGCGGTGCAATCAGTCGGCGTTTTTCTTCACCAGGTCGAATATGGCGCCCCTCAATTTCAGGGAAAAGGTCTCCGGTACCTGACGGCGTTCGAGGTTCCTGCACAAATCCACTGTTTGTTTCAGCGTCTCCAGGCAGACCTGGCAGGGTTTGCACGCCTTGATGTGTGCTTCAATGTCTTCGCAGGTGGGGGCGTCGAGTTCTCTGTCGATGTACTCGGAAAGCCTTTCGAACAGTGCCAGGCAGTTTTCGTGGGAGTGGTGCGGGTCAGTCTGTTTCATAATATGATTTCAATGCGTCTCTGAGAAATAGCCTCGCCCGGTGCAGGCGTACCTTGATGTTGGTGGGGGTCAGGTCCAGGATCTCAGCCGTTTCCTGAGTCGTGAACCCTTCCACGTCCCGCAATACAACAACCAGCCGGTACTTTTCCGGCAGATCCAGCATTGCTTGTCGGATGACGCCTGCCAGTTCCCCGTCAAGCACCTGGTCCAGGGGCTGGGACGCCCAGCGAGGCAGGTCCGTGGCTACGGCCGATTCGTCTGCCGGAAGAAATTCGTCCAGAGAGAGCTCTCTGTCGGGTGCATACTTGGATCGGCGTTTTTTTTTCAGGCAGGCACTGGTGGCGACCCGGTAAAGCCAGTTCCTGAATTTGGTTTCATATCGAAACCCCTCGAGATATTTAAAAACATTCAAGAAGGTGTCCTGCACCATGTCTTCGGCGTCGCTGGGGTTGTCGCACATCCTCAGGCCAAAGTTGTACAGGCTTTTCTCGTAGCGATTGACCAGTTCATAAAAAAGATCCTGGCGGCCGCCGTTGATCGCCCGGACCAGTTCGTTATCCTTATCGTCGTTTTTCGTTTTCTCCGACGGGTTCGGCATGGGTTTTCTTGTCTGTCACCTGACAGGCATCGCTCATTCATGTAGCGATACCCAGTTTTGGCAGGATATAGGCCTGGAGGAGGATCCATACGCCGACCACCGCCAGTAGAATCAATATCTCCCTCATCTTTTTCCCTTTCATATGTGTTTATAAGAGTGATGTCCATTGGTTTTTTACCCCAGGCCTAATGAGACGCGGGGGGTAATTCGGTTACAGTGATCATCGGTCAACGGAATCTTGTGGCTTCGCCGCATGATTCAGGATGATCGACGACATGATACACAGCCACGCTTCACGCGTCGGCGGGCATTCGGTGATGCCGGTAAATTGAACCCTCCCCGCGGCTTGCCGCGGGGAGGGTTCATCGTAAGGAAGATAATCGATTCCCCGTTCGCTCGCTATCGCGGTTAAATATACCGGCGACCGTGGTCTGACCCCCAACTTGCCATTTATGGGTGGATACGACCGGGTTGGGGAGCAGGACCCGGGAGCGGGTTTCCGGGTGGCGGGGAAACGGATTGGTACGAGGGTCAGCGCCTGGCTTTGATGCTTCCGGCGTCGATGCCATATTTTTTGATTTTATAGTGGATGGCCCGCCGGCTGATGCCCAACACCTCGGCGGCCTCTTTCTGAATTCCCCCGGTTTGTTCAAGGGCCCGGAGGATGGTGTTCTTTTCGCTTTCTTCCAGGGAGAGGCAATCGTCGCCGGCCGGATTTTCTGCGCAGGTTTCCGTTATGCCTGCCACATGAAAATCCTCCGGCCGAAGCACATGGTCCCGGCACATGACGATGCCCCCCTCGATGGCGTTTTTCAATTCACGAACATTGCCGGGCCACGAGTAGTCGCAAAGCCAGTCCATCGTTTCTTCAAGGACACGGACCATTTCCACATTGTGCTGGCTGCAGTATTGTCGAGTGAAGTGGTCGACCAGCAGGGGGATATCCGCCTTTCGTTCCCGCAGCGGGGGAATGGTCAGGGTGACCACTCGAAGTCGGAAAAACAGGTCTTCCCGGAATCGACCGGCCTTGATGGCTTCACCCAGATCGGCATTGGTGGCCGCGATGATCCGGCAATCCACGGGGGTCCCCTTTAGCCCGCCGATTCGCCTGATGGTCCGGTCTTCGATAAACCGGAGCAGGCGGATCTGCATTTCGTGGGAGATGTTGCCGATTTCGTCAAGGAACAGGGTTCCGGTATCCGCCGTTTCGATGAGTCCCTTCTTGTCGCTGACGGCATGGGTGAATGATCCCTTGACGTGGCCGAAGAGTTCACTTTCCAGAAGACCGGCGGGCGTGGCCCCGCAATCGACCACGACAAACGGTTTTTTCCGGCGATGGCCCAACTGGTGAATCCGGTTGGCGATGCGCTCCTTGCCCACCCCGCTTTCTCCGAGAATCAGGACATTGACGCTGCTCCGGGCCACCTTTTTTACCAGACCATGCAGATTTTTCATGGCTGGACTTTTGACCTGGTCGTCGGTGTCTGCGTCCGGAACCGGATCGACATCCTGGACCGGTTCTGTGTCCTGGCACTCCTGGAGCATCAGCTGGATCTTTTCGGTCAGGGCTTTGCCGTCAAAAGGCTTTTCAACGTAGTCCACGGCACCCGATTTGACCGCTTTCACCGCATCGGGAACGTTGGCGTAAGCGGTCAGGAAGATAACCGGGAGGCCCGGCTGGATCTGGATGATCTCCGACAACAGCGCCATGCCGTCCATTTCGGGCATTTTTACATCGGAGACCACAAGGTCGATTCGGCGGGTCTTGAGAATCTGCAGCGCCTTGCGTCCGCCATCCGCCTTGTAAACGGTCAGTCCGCAGCTGGACAGCCGGGCATCCAGCACCTCCAGTACATTGCGGTCGTCGTCGACAACAAGGACAGACTGTGGGATGGGTTCATTCATCATTGTTTCATTCACTGGGGGCGGCCATTTCGGTTTTTTTCTTCTGGATGTTCTGGTCAATGGCTTCCAGCGCCTTGATTTTTTCCTTGAGTGATCGGTTTTCGGCTGTGACCGCATCCAACTGGCGCTGCAGTTGAGCCGCATGCGCCTCCTTTTTCTTCAGTGCGGCTTTATCGGCCCGAGATGGCTGGTCGCTCTGTTGCCGTTCTTCCCGGGGCGGGTCGGCAGGCGCTGTGGTTTCGGAGGAAGTCTGCGCCGCAGGGGGATGGATCTCGATCACCCGGATGGTGCTTCTGGGTGTCATGCGAACAATCAGCGGATCGAGCAGGTCCATATCCCAGGCATCATCCTTTTCAGGTGCGGATTTGCCGAATTCATGCCACAGGCCAACGGCGGCGGTGTAGTCCGCCTGGGTGTCCGCCAGCATCAGCCGGCAGCAGATTTCCCCCAGCCAGGCCTTTCGGGCCAGTTTTTCATGGGTCCTGGCCGTCGACAGCGTCCTGAACAGGACCATGGCCTGTTCGTAACTGCCATCCTTATAGACTGACAGCGCATTGTCAAAGGCCGTATAGTCCGACATGAACCGCTTGCGGTTCATCGCGTCGTCAAAATCAGTTAAAACGGACGCACAGCCCGAAAGCAGGCCGCTGACGATGATCAGAACGATCATCAGCCGGTATGGTTGGCTCCATGCAGTTGTCATGTGTTCCCTATATGTATTCAACCACCGTCTTTGAGTAATACCGCCCCTATTTAATCATCATCGCGCGAAAATTCAAGAAAATTCAACGATTGCCGTTATCACACCGTCAAGCCGGCACCATCATTCGGGTGCACTGGGCAGGGTGAATCCGAAGGTGCTTCCCTTGCCCACCTGGCTGCTGACCCACACGGTGCCATGGTGGGATTCGATGATATTTTTGACGATGCTGAGACCCAAACCGACGCCTTCCAGGCGCTCGCGTTCCCGCTGACCGCGATAGTATTTGTTGAATAAAAATGCTTGATCCTCTTCCAGAATACCGGGGCCGTTGTCCTTGACGAAAAAGGAGAGCATGTTTTGCGAACGGTGTTGACGGACACCAACAGTGATACGGGTGTCGGGTTCGGAAAATTTCACCGCGTTGGACAGATAATTCAGCATGGCCTGTTGCAGCTGTTGGCGGTCACCGACGATCGGAGGCAGTTGGGAGGGAACCTGAAGACGCAGATCGATGCTTTTTGCCTCGACGGCCAGCTTGATACTGTTGGCGCATTCGGAGATGAAGGTGTGCGGATCGATGGGCTCCAGCTGCATGTTCAGCAGACCGGGCTCCAGCCGCGACGCCTGCATCAGATGGCTCAGCAGGTCGCTGATCCGGCTGATTTCCGCGCCGGCGATTCCCAGGAATTTTTCCTGCCGGCTGTTGATGGGCCCCATGACCTCTTCCCGGATCATGTTGACCGATTCGCGGATGGATGTCAGTGGCGTACGAATCTCGTGGCTGAGCATTGAGATGAAATCGGACCGCATGCGCTCCTCTTTGCGCAGGCGGTTGGACATTTCGTTGAAGGCGTGGGCCAGCTCGCCGAATTCATCCTGGCTGCGTACCTTGAGGGGTTTGCTGAGCCGGTCCGAGGAGATTTCCCGGATACCATCCATCAGTTCCCGCAATGGGCGGATCATGGAATACGCCAGGTAGCAAATTCCCAGAAAGCCCACCAGGCTGGAGACCGCCAGGCCGATGAGTCCGTTCTTGGCGGAAAGCCGGCCTTTGCGATTGACTTCCCGCGTGGCCTGTTCGATTTCAAGCTCATTTTTAAGCCGTTCGTCGGAAATTTTGCTGATCCAGCTGTTGACGATCGGTTCGGGGATCCAGAAGGTGTTCACGGCCTCAGGATCTTTGACCTTGCCGCTCAGATATACGTAAACTTCTGCCGCGTTGGGATAGGTGTCGTAATCATGACTGATGTCCCGCCACACATCGGAAATGTCATGGCCGAAATCGGTCAGCCGGATCACCTGGGCCAGGTTTTCTTCAAAGGCCCGCTGCGCTTCATTGAAGAAGACCAGGTAGTCATTTTTTTTGAGCAGCAGGTACTTCTGTTTATTTTCCTCCATGCTCAAAAGCGTTTCCATCATCTTTTTCGTCCCCGAGGCAAGGGCATAATTTTTTGCCACGATCGATCCGGACAGTCTGACCACCTGTTGGACATTGATGTATAGGACCAGGATCGTACCATAAAAAATGGCGATGATAACGAGAAACCAGACCAGCAGCTTCCCGGTGATTCCAAATCTCAGATTCATTGGCGCAGGTGCTTTCCAATAAAAAGTGGACCATCTCTTGTGATGCCTGAGGTAACCGTTAACACAACTCACCGAGGCAAATCAAACATCGACGGGTCCCCACGAAAAACGTAATCCGGTGCGCAAAATTCGTAACCGAAGGAAGCCTTCGTGCCACACGGATCGAATAAACGCCCGGTGGACGGATGCCGATAATCGTGGCACGGCCATTGCTCTGAAAAACTGGACAACCCATGATCGCGCGCAAACCCACAAACCCATCCTTGCGCAGTTGTCAGATGAAAGGAAGGTTTAATATGACGATGAAAAGAAACGCTCGTCTGGCCAAAGCCGTTCAGGGAGAGCTTCGGGTTGCCTTTGAGCAGCGACGGTTTTCATATGCCGGCTTCATTCCAGAGCGACGATCAGGCAAGGACCGAAGGGGCGCCGTTGCGTTGGTCCGCTCCGGCGACGCTTCTGCCGCGGTATCTGACCGGAATTGATCCCGATCGGCAACCGTGAAGGGGCCGACGGTCCTTTTTCGTTTGATCCTATCCGGGTCGGTCCACCACCGCTTCCTCCGGGGTCGAGGGCGTCGGTCACGGCGTTCCGGACACCCGGGAGGCGGGGATGGCCGTCAATTCGAGTCGCTCAGGCTTGCCGGTATTCGCGGAAGAATGTCACCGCAAGACCCGGCTTAGCGGGGTGGGGGTGTGGTTTTATTTTCCGGCCTTTTAAGCAAGCGATGATCCCAACCCCGCCGATCCTGCATGAATCAGCAGCGCCAACGGCTAAAGACCGGTCGCTTACTCCTTCGTGATGTTGTCAGGGTGGGGCAGGCATCTGGCCACGATAAATTCAGCGATTGCTTGGATGTCGGCGGTCGCGAACTGGGGAACCGTCACCTCCAGGGGCGTGTCGGAAACCATGGCCATCAGGGTTTCGTCCTTAAGGCAGGCGGGCTGCTGATGTCGTTCCGCCCTGAAAACCTCAATTTTTGGAGCATGGTCGGTTTTAAATCCTTCCGTGATCAGCAAGTCCATATCTTCGAAATAAGGGACCAGATCGTCCAGGCACTCGCCGACCACATCCTTGATCATGGCAAGCTGACCGGGAGAAGCGATCATCACCGTATCGGCACCCGCCTGTCTGTGGCGGTAGCTGTCTTTCCCTTTCCGATCCATATCAAATCCGTGATGGGCATGCTTGACGACGCCGATATGATAACCCCGGCGTTTCAACTCGGGGATCAGCCGTTCGATGAGCGTGGTTTTGCCGGATTCCGACTTGCCCACGATGGAGATAACAGGCGGCAAGGTATACTCCTTTTCCATTCAAATTGCGCAAATGGTCGGCACTCCGGCCATTCGCCCGGAAAAATTAAGCCGTGGGATAGCCAAAGTCAAGACAATTCAAGTTAAGACACCGGTCTGAAAAATGACGGCTGGCCAGCGGTATCCCCGCAGGCAGGAGGCTTTTGGGTGAGTAGAGGATATCCTTGACCAAACTTCCGGATCACGTTACATTCGTTGTACCGTAGGATGCGCAGCAGCTCTGGACCGGGACGATAATACGATGATTACCTGCAGGCATCCCGGGGTTTCCAGGGGCGTTAAGAACCGGGGTGCATTGAAAAAGACGTGAGGTGGGCGATCATACCCAACGTTCAAATTGCTGTGGTGGAAGATGACCCGCTGGTTCGGGATTTTGTAGTCGATACATTTGAGTTCAGCGTAAACCGCAAAGTCCACACCTTTGACAACGGATTTGCGGCCTGGCAGTACATTCAGACATCCAATCCCATTCACATTGTTTTTTCCGATATTCATGTGCCCGATATCGACGGTCTTGAATTGACCGCCCGAATCAAGGCGGCCCGACCCGAAATCGTCTGCATCCTGGCATCGGGCAACCCCGCTGACGAAATGCGGGCGACCGCGGCCGGTGCTGACGCCTTTGTTCTCAAGCCCTATGGTGTCAGTGACCTTTTCGCGCTTGTGCAAACCTTTGTTGTGGCCGACAAGAGGCGATGAGGTTGAACCGCGACAACGAGCGCACTTCCTGCCGCTTGCAACTGGGTTAGCGAGCGAACGGGGAACCGATATCCATCCTTAACGGTGCTGTGCAGCGCTGCCGTTACCGGCAGTACATTCCCCCTTTTCAAAACCGGGTAAGCCGCGGTTTTCAGTGCCGGGGCCCGAAGGCACCGTGAAACGGTCTCGATGAGGATGAACGGCTTGCGGAACAAAGGGGTGCCGATGGCCCTCGGCGGGTTTGGCCGCACCGGTATGCGTGAAAGCGTGTGGCGGGTCGGTCAGACAGGACGAGATGCGTTTTTTCCGGAATCGGCGGGTTCGTGGGTATAGTGCTGGATAATGTCCCTCAGCTTGCGCTTCTGGACCAGGCTCAGACCGTTGAACTGAATGCCCTGGCGGTTGATTCGCCTGTTTTTAAAAGGCAGCGAACCAGTTTCCCTGTCAGACACAATCGTAAAGGGAATATGGTTGATGCCGGTGGGGTCGTCTGTCGTTACTATCCGCAGGGCATTGGCGCGCATGCCCATGGTGAAGCCATGATCCTCGTAGTAATAGGACAGGCCGCGCATATTGATATCACCGATCTGGTTTCTGGAAAGGGTGTTGTCAAATGTCACGTAAAGGCCGGTGCGCGCCTTGTGCCGCCGCCGCTTGCGAAACTTGAACTGTATCAGACGCATCAACCATTCTCTCATGAAAGTACCGTCCACAACATTCCTGATCCGGGTATGGATCGACGGGGGTTCAAATCGCTAACCGGGCAAGATGGGGTAACGGGAGACGTCTGTGCGGGAGATTCAGATCCAGTGCGATAACCGTTTATCATTTAAACCCCATTTCGCGCGGATTGGCAACCTTTTTTTATGGCGCGCCGGTCGGTGGATCGAAGTACAGACGCTAGTATAAAAAAAGTCAGGGAGCGGGCTTTTCACGGGCCGGGCGTGTATCCTCCCCTTCAGGCAGATGGCGGCGGCAGGCCAGGGCAAAATCTTCCGGGTAGTGCCCGTTGATCCAGCGCAGCTGGGCTTCGCTGAATGCTCCGGGGGAATCGGGCAGCCGGGGTAAAAAGGCAATCAGCAGGCGATGGTCCGTATCGCCGCTGACAATGGATTTGGAATATTCGATGGTGGAGATCATGCGGGCCCCCATGGCTGCCAGGACCTTGACGGCCGTCAACATGGCCCGGTCAAGGGAGCTGCGCATGGGCGTGTCGGCCTCAAGGATGCTGCCCACCGGCGTTTTGGGCATCAGGTTCAGCTCCCACTGGGATGTCTGGGCCTTGGGCGCGAACAGAATTACCCGGTCGTCTTCGAAAACCACCAGACTTTGTTCGCGTCGCGCGTTACCATCCATCCGCCGGTTATGCATGATCGCCTGCTGGTAGCATTCAAAAAAGCCTCTCCCTGTTTCATGACGGAATGCCTTTACGAAATCGCCTACCAGATCTCCGCACGCGTATGCCAAAAGGGTCCCTCCGTCCTCAGCCAGCGGGACCTCGGCCGGAATCAGGGCGAACTGCTGGTGGATCTGCTGGTGGGATGCATGCAGGCGGTATCCGCTGGGAGCGTAGTCGAACCCGTAATTCCAGCCCCACAGGGTCCGGTCAAACGCAATGGTTTTTCTTCCCTTCAACTCCCTTAAGATTTTCAACCTGAGCGTCTCCAATTCATCGACGGCCAGGGGGCGCCCGACGGACGCGGGTGGCATACCCAACAAACCGGCCAGGCGGGAATAGCTTCGCTGATAGTAAAGGTGGCGCATACCGGTCATGTCTGGCATCGTCAGATCCTGCAAGCGGTACCGCACGGTGTCGTCGGCCATGTTGGCGGCATAGTGTCCCCAGGGGATGTAGGAGTTTCTGCGCAGGTACTCGAACACATGGCTTTGCGGGCCCGAATGGCTCCATTCACCCACGATCTCGCTCGCTCCCTGGGCGCCGGGGCGAAGCACCATGGCCTGTTGATACGCGTGGGGCAGATAGCGGTTGTTGGCCACGGCCTCGAACAGGCCCTCATCCACAATCACCGCCATGATTCGTCCGTCGGCTCGTCGCTCATAGGCCAGCCCCCAGGGGCGACCGCTGTTTTCATCCATACATAGGGTGCAGGCCATATGGGCCAGGGTACACAGGTCCCGGGCATCGGTGGATGTTACCGCCAGAGCCAGCTTCAGCGGGCGGGGTAATTGGCGGATAGCCTGGGTGGCCGACCGTTCATCGGAATGATCGTCAAAGAAGGAAATCTGCGGTGCTTCCGGCAACGCGATGGCCTCGGGTTTAAGTGCACGGGCATCCGCCCATGCCTTGCCGATGTAGGTGGTGCCCCGGAAGGGGAAGGCGTTGGGAACCTCGAAGATCCAGTCCGCGGCCGGTTCGTGGACCGGGCCGCAAGGAAAATTGGCGTTATTGCGATGACGGGTACCGTCCGGCAGCGTGCCCAGGTCTGCCAGTGCATCCGTCTCACGAAAATTGTCTGCAGTGAAATGGGGTCGGTGCAGACCGACCATAAACCGACCCGCCGGTGAAATACAGGTACGCAGCTTCATGCCCGTTTTCCTATTCCCCGAATTAAAACCGTGTTCCTTAAAAGATACACCGATTGTCAACACGTGTGCCGACGCCGGCCGACAGTGCGACTATTTTATCTCACAATCGCGACCCATTTGCGAGTGCCTAAATCCGGATGGATTGGAAACAACGCTGCCGTTGGTTGGTGATTCGGTCATTTTATAACGATATCTGCTGGTTTTGAAGATTTGGCATGGAAATTTCATGGTTTTATGTGTCTGCATCCATCCGAATCGCCGAGAAGCGCATCAGGTACTGCCTAGCCGTTCGATACAAAATGTAAACGAGAAAGTGAGGGGAAAATGACACACCGGTCATCGCCACCAGCAATTGCTGTGATAGGACTGGCCTGTCGATATCCAGACGCAGCCACGCCCCGACAATTGTGGGAAAATATATTGGCCCGGCGGCGGCAGTTCCGGCGTATTCCGGACTGTCGGCTGCCGCTTGCGGATTACTATGATGCGGACAAAAAAGCGCCTGATAAAACCTATGGGCGCCAAGCGGCCGTCATTGACGGCTTTGATTTTGACTGGGCTGAAAGGCGCATTCCGTTTTCAACCATGCGCACCACGGATATCGTACACTGGCTGGCCCTGGAAACCAGCCTGGCGGCTGTGACCGATGCCGGCTACACCCGTGAGACCCTTCCCGGCGAGCGCACCGGCGTCATCGTCGGCAACACCCTTACCGGCGAGCAGACCCGGGCCAACACCATGCGATTGCGCTGGCCCTTTGTCCACCGGGCGTTACGGGTCGCCGCCCGGGCCCAGGGAATGGATGAGCGACAAATCGACCTGCTCTCCCGGACGCTGAAGGATCGCTATACCGCCGTCTTCCCGCCGGTGGACGAGGACACCCTGGCCGGCGGGCTTTCCAATACCATCTCCGGCCGCATCTGCAATTATCTCAACCTCATGGGCGGAGGATTCACCGTCGACGGGGCCTGTTCTTCCTCGCTGCTGGCCGTGGCCCATGCCGCCTCGCGCATGGTGGACCAGGATCTGGATCTGGCCATCGTGGGGGGGGTGGACGTCAGCCTGGACCCATTCGAGCTGATCGGTTTTGCCAAAACCGGTGCACTCACCGACGGGGATATGACGGTCTATGACCGCGGCGGGAAAGGCTTCATTCCCGGCGAGGGCTGCGGTTTCATGGTGCTTAAAACCCTGGCCGCAGCCCGGCGGGATGGCGACCGTGTCTATGCAGTCATTCACGGCTGGGGCATCTCTTCGGACGGCGGCGGCTCGGGCATTACGGCTCCGAGCGTTTCCGGCCAGGCCTTGGCGCTGGAACGGGCATACCTGCGTGCACCCCATGGGATCGAAGACCTGGATTTCATCGAGGGCCACGGTACCGGCACCACCGTGGGAGACCGCACCGAGTTGGAAGCCATCGCCCGGGTGCTGGGCCAGACACCGGTCCCCCGCGGCCAGTTGCGGCCTTGCGGAATCACCTCCCTCAAATCCATCCTCGGCCACACCAAGGCCGCTTCGGGCATCGGTGGACTGCTCAAGGCCGTGATGGCGGTCAACCGCCGGGTGATCCCCCCAACCGCCGCCTGCACCGAAGCCCACCAGACTTTCGATGCGGAGGCCAGACGTCTCTACCCCGTTCGCCTGGGCCGGCAGGAACCCGCCGACAGGCAACTGTCCGCTGGTGTATCTTCCATGGGCTTTGGCGGCATCAACTGCCACATCACGCTGGTCTCCGGTGACCCACCCGACGACCGACTGGCGTCTCATCTGGATGAAGGGTCACTGCTGGCGCATGCCCAGGAGAGTGAACTGCTGGTGATCGGTGCCGACAACAAGGCAGACATGCTGGAAAACGTGGCGGATCTGATCAAGATTGCCGACGGTGCGAGTATGGCTGAACTGGCCGACCTTGCCGCCGACCTGAGCCGGCGGGTGCCGCCCGACGCGACCATCCGGGCTGCCATTATTGCCGGCCGTCCCGACGACCTGACCGCCCGGCTGAACCAGTTGGAAACGTTTCTTCGGCGAGATGAGGCCGACAGTGACACCGGATCGGCCGTGTCCCTGGGGCCCGACATCTGGCTGGGAGTGGGCCTCGCCAGGCCCCGGATCGGATTCCTGTTTCCCGGCCAGGGCTCCCAGCAGCTCAATATGGCCCGGATCCTGGTACAGCGGTTTTCGTGGGCCCGATCGCTCGTGGAACGGGCAGATCAGATTACCCGCGACCTGACCGGTTTACCGGTCAGCCGACTGATATTCCGGGACACCGACCGGGCACCCGGTCCCGAAGATCGGGATCACTGGCTCAGCGCACTTTCCCGAACGGAAAACGCCCAGCCGGCCATCTGCCTGGCCTCCATGCTGTGGCTTGCCTTTTTCACCCGGCTGGGAATTCACCCCGAAGCCGTTGGCGGACACAGCCTGGGAGAGCTGACGGCCTGTTTTGCCGCCGGAGGGTTCGATGCGGACACGCTTTTGGAATTTTCGGCCCGTCGCGGAATGGCCATGTCCAGTCAAAGCGGTGTCTCGGGAGCCATGGTCGGCCTTAGCTGTGACGAGCCGGCTGCCCAGAACCTGATATCGCAGGTCAACGGGTACCTCACCGTAGCCAACGTCAACAGTCCCCGCCAGACCGTGCTTTCCGGTGACACGGAAGCGGCTCAAGCGGTGCTCCGAATCGCCCGGGAAAACGGGATCAGTGCACGGATGCTGCCGGTTTCCGGCGCGTTTCACAGCAGCCTGTGCGCGGATGCCGCCCGTCAGGTGGCCGATATGGCCTTGCTTTCCAAGGCGATGGAAACAGCGGCATGCCGTTTTTTTTCCAGCGTCGAGGGCGCTGACCTGGAATCGGGGCAACTCCTGAATGAACACTTCTCCAGCCAGATCAGGTCCCGGGTTGATTTTATTCAACTGACCAGAAACATGGCGCAATCATGTGACCTGATCCTCGAACTGGGGCCGGGCCGGGTGCTGAGCGGGCTCACCGGAGATATTCTCGGTGAAACGGGGCCGCTATGCCTGCCAGTGGAGGGAACGGCCGGCGGCACCTCGGATCTGAACCGCGCCATCGGTGCCATTTTTGTCCAGGGTCTGCCGGTCCATTGGGAAATGTTTTTTGAAAACCGGCTGATCCGTCCTTTTGTCCCGGCCGATCAAAAATCATTTGTTGTCAACCCCTGTGAAAACCTGCCGCGTACCGACGGTGAGGACGCCGGAACAGAGAGCGCGCCGACCGATGAAATCCACACCATCCTGGCGGAAGCCTTCACCGGTGTTCCCGAGGCGCTGGTGGGTCGCTATCTGGAATCGCGGGGGGCATTTTTAAATCGGGTGGTGCAGGCGGATCTTGCCTTTTGGGACCCCGACGCCCGGCTGGTGGATGCCGATTCGAGAGGAAAAAGGGAAGTGGCGGACGGACGTTCCATGCCCGTGCCTGTTCAGGCGGCTTTATTCAAACTCGTCGCCGATGTGACGGGTTTTTCTTCCGAGACCCTCCGCAGGGAGTCCCGTCTTCTTGACGATTTGAACCTGGACTCCATCAAGGCCGGCGACTTGATTGCCCGCTTTGCCAAGACCTGTGGTGTGACGTTTCCCGATCCGGCGCTCCTGGCCAATGCCGCTCTATTCGAACTGGCCGACGCCGCCCAGCGGTTGCGTGGCGATGGCCCGGGGACGGATGGTCCTTCGGCCGTTGACCGTACCGAACTGAGCGGGCGGCTGATGGGATTGGTGTCGGAGATCACCGGTTTTCCCAAGGCGAGCCTGGATCTGTCCATGCGGCTTTTGGACGATCTGAACCTGGATTCCATCAAGGCGGGTGACCTGATCTCCCGCCTGTCTGCGGAGGCAGGGGTTTCAGGTCGTGTGGATGTGTCGTCGCTGGCCAATGCCAGTCTGGATCAGGTCGTCGATCGGATCACTGCCGGGCTGGAGTCGATACCGGTCGCGGCAGCAGCGCCCCCGAATGCACTGGCCGAACTGATAGACCAGGCTGCACGCCTCACCGGGTTTTCCGGTGAGGCATTGGATCAGGACCTTCAGGTTGAGCGGGACCTTCATCTGGGACCGGACAAACTCAAAACGCTGGTCCAGCGCACGGCATCGGCCTTGGAAATACAGGCCCATTTAGACTTGGATCCCCTGCGCACACGCAGTTTGCGGCAGATCGGCGAGATCCTGGACCGGTTGGTCGCGGAACAGCACGACACGGTTGCCGGGGTTACCGCAACCGGGCCGGCGATGGCTGCCGGCCAGCCCACCTGGGTGCGCCATTTCAGCATGGACGTAGTGGAAACGCCTTACCCGCCGTTTCCCGACACCTGGCGGATGCGGTCGGAAAACGACTGGCACAAAGCCCGGGTACTGATTCTGCACAGTGAAGATACGGCCGATGTAGCTGACGTACTCGGTGGACATTTTTTTCAGCGGGGAGCCTTTACCCGTGTGCATGCTTTCGACGCTGAAGGCGCGGCAGAAGATGTGCTCGATCCTTCATTTTCCCACCTGGTGGCCATTTTGCCTAAAAACGGTCACCATGAAAAAAATCGATCGGCACTGCTGCATCGGCTGATTCGCATGCGGGCGGGCCTGACATCGGTTCCGCCGGCGGCCAGTGCTCCGAGACGGCGCACCACCGTTGCCTGGATTCAGTTCGGCGGCGGCTTTTTCGGTCGGGACCCGCGCTTTTCTCGGTTGGATCGCTGCGGGACCGTGGCCCTGGCAGCCAGCCTTCACCTGGAACGGGCAGACCTTCGGGTACGGGTGGTGGATTTTTGTCCGGCCCTTTCCGCGGAGACGATCGCCTGGGAGACCCTGGCCGAGACCATCACCCAAGACAGCTTTGCCGCCGTGGGATACGATCTGGACCGTACCCGCCGGACGTTATCTCCACGGCTGGTTCAGCCGGCAACTTTTAGTAGAAGAAACATCCGGTGGTCGGGCGATGATGTAGTCCTCGTCACCGGCGGTGCCAAGGGGATCACGGCTGCCTGCGCCCTGGCCGTGGCACGCGAAACCGGCGTGCGCATGGCCCTGGTGGGGCGGACGCCGCATCCGGACCAAGTGCCGCCGACTGCAGCTTCGCAGGAGATCCGCACCCTTTTGGACAAGTATACCGCCCTGGGACGGATGGCCGATTATTTTTCCTGTGATGTGGCTGACCGCGATGCGGTGGCAAAGATGCTGACCGCAGTCACCGATCGCCTCGGCCCGGTTACCGGGATCATCCACGGCGCCGGCCTCAACCGGCCGCGGCTCACCGGCCAGGTCAAGCCCGAGCAAGCGTATGCCGAAACCGCACCCAAGGTACTGGGTATGCTGCACCTGCTAGACGCCCTCGACGCGACCCCCCCCAAGCTGGTTGTGGGGTTGGGGTCGATCATCGGCATCACCGGCATGCCCGGCAACGGCTGGTACGGATTTTCCAATGAGATGATGGACATCGCTCTGCGCGGTTTTGCTGCCGATCACCCCGATACCGCCACGGCAAATGTGGCTTACAGCATCTGGCGCGATGAAGGCATGGGGGCCCGCATGGGCAGTGTGGACCTGCTGCGCGACAGGGGTATCGACGCGATACCCACAGACGAGGGCGTCAACCGGTTCCTTGCCCTCTTCACCCACGATGCGGGCAGCCTCCAGACCGTGGTGACCGCACGCATGGCGGGATTGGATACCTGGAACCAGGTGCTGCCAGATGTGCCCGAGGGATGGCGATTTTTGGAGAATCGGACCCATCTGACCCCGGGGGTGGAAGCGGTCTTCTCGACGCATCTGTCCCTTGGAAGCGATCCTTACCTGAGCGACCATCATTTCCAGGGGTCCTATCTTTTCCCCACGGTCTTTGGGCTCGAGGCCATGGCGCAGGCCGCCGTTTACCTGTGCGGCGATACCGGACTGTCGCAGGTGCAGGTCCGGGACGTCCGACTCCTGCGGCCGATCACGGTCGATCCCGAAACGGGCGCCGACATAACGATCCGCGCGATACTGGACGAAACACACGCCGACGGGCAATGCGTGGTTCACGCCGGCATCATCAAGCAGGGATCCGGGGTCGGGTCGGACTTTTTTGCGGCCACGCTGATCTTCGGCGCGACAGACCCGGCGCCAATGGAAACCGTTGCCCGCCCGGACACGCCCATGCCCCTGCTGCCCCGGACCGACCTGTACCGGCCCAGTCTGCTTTTCCAGGGATCTCGATTCCAGGGCATCCAGACCATCTGGGACATCCGGGAAACCGGTGAGAGATCAGGGACAGCGCTCTTCACCACCCGCCTGACGCCGGCAGACCAGCTGTCGGTTGCCGCCTTCGGCGAGGAGAACCGCAGCGGCCTGTGCCTGGGAGATGCCTTTTTTACCGACACCCTGCTGCAGAGCGCGGCCCTGCTGGTGCCCCAGGACACCAGCCTGCCTGTGTCCATCGACCGCATGGACCTGTTCCCTGAATTTTTCAGTGCATCCACGCCGGCCACGGTGCGCGTGGAACTGGTGGGGCAGGAGGATCGGGACCTGGTATACCGCGTGGCGGCCATGGGCGAAAACGGAGTGGCGCGCGCGGTGCTGCAGGGTTATCGACTGCGAATTCTCAAGCACCATGACGATTATCCGACGGTGGCCGATCTGGTGTCTCCCGGGGATCGGGATCGCCGAATGGTCCGTCAGGCGCTGGACGAGGCGTGTCGACTGTTATCGCTAACATCACCCCATCTGGAACTGGCCTGTATCCCTGACATCCACGGCAGGAATAAACGGGAACGGCGGGAGGCGGAGGGACCGATGCTGCAGCGGGCCCTTTCTGCCGCAGCCGAGCGATACGAGGTCTCCGAATCACCGCTGTCGATCCAGTGGCAGGATAACGGCAAACCGGTTGTTGCCGATGTGGCAGCGTCCGTTCTGGATGTTTCCGTCACCCACGAGGACCGCACCTGTCTGTGTGTCTGCGGTCCCGGTCCGGTGGGTTGTGACCTGGCTGCCGTCACCGCCAGGGACCGCAAGGGCTGGAACGGGCTGCTGGGAGATGGTCGAACGGACCTGCTGGACAGCCTGATCGACAAGGGAGAGACGTTGGACAATGCCGGCACGCGGGTCTGGGCGGCGGCCGAAGCCCTGGCCAAAGCCGGCGGCCGGTCCGGTGCAACCCTCAAGATGGTGAGCAAGAAGGAAAACGTGGTGCTGTTCGCCGGCGACGTTGCCGGCGGGCAATCCATTCAGATCCTCACCCTGGCCATCCGTCTGACCTGGGGGGCGCCCCAGATCCTGGCCGTCACGGTTGCCGCGCAGGCCGTGCCACGGGTTCCGGCACATTTGTTGACCTCGGACTATCCGGGATACGAACCCTTATATGACACCCGCCCGTTCGAGATGATCGAAGGGGGCCCGCAGGGCCAGCTGGTGTTCGTCCAGCGATTGCCGGTGACCTTCCAGCCCAGCGCCAACTTGAGCCGCACGATCTACTTCTCCAATTTCATCAAGTGGATGGGCAACACCCGCGAGGCATCGGCCTGGCCGGTCTTGGCGGAGATGTCTGACCAGTTCGCCAGCGGACGCTGGGGCGGGGTGACCAACTACGGTCACCTGAAGATCCTCGGGGAAGCGGGCACCAGCGACCAGGTTGAAATTCTCATGTGGGTGTCGGACAACAGCGGGCCGGAGAATTCCACCATGACCCTTTCCTACGATTTCCGCAAAATGGTCAAGGGCGGCGGGTACCAGCGACTGGCTTTCTGCCGGCTCCAGACCACCTGGGTGGAAATCCTGGGGCCGGGGGTGGCCAAGGTGGCTCCCTATCCGGCTTACTACGGCCAGTTCATCGAAGACATGTGCCCGCAGTTCGACGCACCGGACACGCCCGAACCCCTGCCGGAATCCCTGGGCCACCTGTTCGACGTCGAGGATGATCCCGTCCTTTACCTTGCACCGTCCGGGCCCGTGGTGCACCCCATCGTTCGTGAGCAGACCTTTGAAACCACCCTGGCCCATGCCAACCTGGTGGGCAATATCTACTATGCCAACTACTACGAATGGCAGGGCCAGATCCGCGACCGCTTCTTCTTTGAGTTGATTCCGGAGTATTTCTCAGGCATCGGGGAGAAAGGCGAACTGCTGGCCCTGGAGAGCCGTGTGGACCACCTGCGCGAGGCCATGCCCTTCGACCGTGTCGTGCTCACCTTGGCCGTCAGGGAACTGCGCGCCTGCAGCGTGGTCTTCCATGTGGACTACTTCCGGCTGCTGCCGGACGGCTCGCGGGTGAAAATCGCCTACGGCCTGCACCGGGCCGTGTGGACCTTGCGCGATGATCAGGGCCGGCCGGCGGCTGCGCCATTCCCAGACAGGGTTCGGGCGGCCTTTGATGCCGCAGTTGTCCGAAAGGGTTGAACCGCGATAGCGAGAGCCCTCCCCGCGGCTTGCCGCGGGGAGGGCTCAATTTTACCTCTTTTCCTCAAACAAAAAGGGGGACGATCTCAAATCGGGTGACGTCCACCAGCCCTTTGTCCGTCAGTTTAAGGTCCGGGATGACCGGCAGGGCCAGGAAACCCAGGGTCATGAAGGGGTCGGCCAGGCCGGCGCCCAGGTCTCTTGCCGCGGCGATCATTCCGTCCATCTGCCGACGGACGGCCTCCACCGGCTGGTCGGACATCAGCCCGGCCACGGGTAGTGGCAGGTCGGCCAGCACCCTGCCTCCGCCGACGGCCGCCAACCCTCCGCCCATGTCGACCACGGCCGATACAGCCGTCTGCATCTCGGCATCCGAGACGCCTGCTACGATTATGTTGTGCGAGTCGTGGGCCACGCTGGAAGCGATGGCACCGCGTTTGAGCCCCAGGCCGGTTACGAATCCCTTGCCCGTCTGGGCTTGTCCCGAGTAGCGGTCCACGACGCACATTTTGATCACATCCCCGGCTGTATCGGACACGGCAAAACCATCTTTTTCCGTCACGTCCATGATTTCGCAGCGGGTGACCACCTGGTCGGCGACGGCCCGGATGACGCGCATGCGTCCGCCCTTGGCGGGTATCGAAAAATCCAGATCCCGTGGATCCAGGCGCATGGACGGCGGCACGCTCACCGGGGCCGGCCGCTCTATGCCGGGCAGAATGCGTCCGTTTTCAGCAACCGGCCGGCCCATGTAGAACACCTGTTCCGCGCGGATGTCCGCCAAGTCGGAGAAGATCACCAGGTTGGCCTTGCGGCCCGGGGCGATTGCCCCGGCATCCTTGATGCCGAAGTAGTCGGCCGGGTTGATGGTGCCCATGCGGATGGCCGTCAGCGGATCCAGCCCCATGGCCACGGCCTTGCGGATCACCGCATCCACGTGACCCTCGGCCAGAAGGTCGTGAGGGTGGCGGTCGTCGGTGCACCACATCATCCGGCGCCAGGTATGTTCGTCGATGACGGGAAACAGGGCCTCCAGATTGCGGGCGCAAGTGCCCTCGCGCACCATGATGTGCATGCCCAGTTCCAGTTTTTCAAGCGCCTCACCGGCGCTGGTGCATTCGTGGTCGGAAGCGATGCCGGCGGCCGTGTAGGCGAACAGCTCGCGGCCGGAAAGCCCCGGGGCATGGCCGTCCATGGTTCGGTGGTGGCTGCGGGCCAGGGCCAGTTTGGCCATCACATCGGCGTCGGTGAAGATCACGCCGGGGTAGTTCATCATCTCGGCCAGGGCCACGATGCGCGGATGCGCGAAAAAGGGCGCCAGGTCCCCGGCATTCAGCCGCGCACCGGCGGTTTCCATGTCCGTGGCCGGTACGCACGAGGGCAGGGCGAAGAGGCAGTCCATGGGCTGGCCCTCGGCCGACCGAAGCATGTAGTCGATGCCCGCCGCACCCAGCACATTGGCGATCTCGTGGGGATCGGCCACCACGGTCGTAGTGCCGCAGGGGGCCACGGCCCGGGCGAATTCGGCGACGCAGGTCATGGAACTTTCGATGTGGACGTGCGAATCGATGAACCCGGGAGCCACGTAGCGACCCTTGAGGTCCACCGTTCTCGCCGCGTCATAGTCGCCGAAACCGATGATGGTGCCGTCTTTGATGGCGATGCTGCCGTCGATGACCCGGCCGGAAAAAACGTTGACGATCTTGGTGTTGACCAGCAGCAGGTCCACCGGGTCGTCGCCCCGTGCCGCAGTGATGATTTTCGTAAAATCCATTTCTTTTTCCTTATCTTGAAACCTCAAGCATTAAAGGCTCGATCGAATGTTCCGGGCGATAGCGTTAACACGATCGATTACGGCCTCGATGTCGATCGTCAGCAACTGCCGATCCTTCACCACCAGTCTGCCGGATACCAGGACATGGCGCACATCTCCGCCGCCGGCGGCATAGACGATGTGGGACTCCGGGTGGTACATGGGCGTCAGGTGGGGGTGGCGGGGATCCAGGACGATGATGTCCGCCTGTTTGCCGATTTCCAGAGAGCCGGTGCGATCCGCCAGGCCGATGGCCCGGGCGCCGTCGATGGTGGCCATTTTCAGCACGCGGGTTGCATTCAGGGCTGTGGGGTCAAAGGTGGCGACCTTGTGCAGCTTGGCGGCCGTGCCCATTTCACCGAACATGTCCAGGTTGTTGTTGCTGGCGCATCCGTCGGTGCCCAACGACACCGTTACCCCGGCTGACCGCATCCCGGTCACCGGTGCGATGCCCGAGGCCAGCTTCATATTGCTCTCCGGGCAGTGAGCGACGGCGCAGCCGCGATGATTGATGGTGGCGATGTCTGCATCGTCGACCCAGACGCAATGGGCCATGAGCGTCCGCTGGTCGAGGATGCCCAGCCGATCCAGGCGGGCGACGGGGCTGAGTCCTTTTTCCTTGATGGATTGATCGCGCTCGAAACGGGTTTCAGCCACATGTATCTGAAAGATCAGGCCCAGGTCGTCGGCGGTCGCCTTGGCCGCCTTGAGGGTGCCGTCGCTGCAGGTATAGGGCGAATGGCAAAAGATGGACGGCGTGATCAGCCGGTTGCACCCCTTCCATCGTTGGGCATAATTCCGGGCGTGGTCGATGTTCTTCTCCGGATCCGGTACGCCGGGGGCCGGAAAATCGATGACCCCTTGGGCCAGCAGGGCTCGCATACCGGTCTCGGCGACGGCCCGGGCCACCGCGTCTTCGTGGAAGTACCCCCCGCAGCAGCAGGTGGTTCCGGACAGCAGCAGTTCCGCGCAGGCGAGCAGCGTGCCCCAGCGCACCGTTTCGGGATTGACGAAGCGGGCCTCGGCCGGAAAGATGTGGCCCTCGAGCCAGTCCTTCAGGGGCAGGTCGTCGGCCAGACCTCGGAACAGGGTCATGGGCAGGTGGGTGTGGGTGTTGACCAGGCCGGGCATGACGATGCCGCCCTTCGCGTCGATGGCTATCTTGGCTGTTGGCGGCGGCGACTCCGCTGCGGTGGCTCCGATGGCCCGGATGACGTCCTCATGAATGCCGATCCATCCGTTATCGATGATTCGCGCCCGGTCATCCAGGGTCACCAGGGTCCCATTGTGGATCACCACATCGATGTCCATGCTAGTGTCCCCGGATCGCTTTGGCGATCTGCCGGGCGTCGGCCAATATCTTTTCCAGGTCCATGTGCATGAGTCGGCGGTCTTTCATCAGCATCCGGCCATTGATTACAGTGGCGCACACATCACTGCCGCCGACCGCATAAACCAGGTGGGAGGCCGGATGGTACATGGGGGTCAGGTGGGGTTTGCGGGTGTCGATGACGATGATGTCGGCTCGCTTGCCGGTCTCGATGCTGCCGGTGATTCCGTCCAGCCCCAATGCGCGGGCCCCGTCGATGGTGGCCATGCGCAGCACGGTGGCGGCGTCCATCACCGTGGGGTCCAGGCGGCTGGCCTTGTGCAGCTTGGCGGCCATGTCCATTTCGGCGAACAGATCCAGGTTGTTGTTGCTGGAGCAGCCGTCGGTGCCCAGGCCGGTGCACACCCCCCGTTCGACCAGATCGGCCACTGGTGAAACACCGGAGGCCAGCTTCATGTTGCTTTCCGGGTTGTGGGACACCTTGACTTGGTGAAGCTGCAGCATGTCCATGTCAGCGTCGCTCAGCACCACGCAATGGCAGGCCAACAGGTTGGCGCCCAGCACGCCCAGGTTGGCCAGGTGACCCACCGGCGTGGCGCCGTATTTATGCTGAATGTCGTGGACTTCCTTTTGGGTCTCGGACAGGTGGATCACCAGGGGAAGGCGGTACTTCCGGGCGATATCGGCGGCTTCGGTCAACAGCTCCGGTGCACACAGGTAAGGGGAGTGGGGTTCCACGGCGATGGTGACCAGCGGGTCGTCGCGCCAGGCCTCGATCAAGTGGCGGGTGTAGTCGAAGCCTTTCTCGATGGGACCGTAGTTGGGCGAGGGGAAGTCGTAAAGCACTTCCCCCACCACCGCCCGCATACCGGCGCTCTTGGCGGCGCGGGCCACGGCCGCTTCGAACAGGTACATGTCGCAAAAGCAGGTGGTCCCCGAAAGAATCATTTCGGCACAGCCGAGCAGCGTGCCGGCATGCACTTTCTCCTCGTCCAGCAGGGCTTCGGCCGGGAAGATATGCTCATTGAGCCAGGTCATCAGCGGCAGGTCGTCGGCCAGGCCCCGGAAGAGGGTCATGGCGGCGTGGGTGTGGGTGTTGACCAGCCCGGGCATGATGATGCCGCCGGCGGCATCGATCGTTTCCCTTGCGGCCATGGACCCAATCTCGGCTGCCGACCCTACCGCCGCAATGGTATCCCCACAAACCGCTACCGCACCATTTTCAATAACGCGGCCCTGCGGATCCATGGTCATGACGATACCGTTGGTGATCAGCAGGTCGACGGCCGTCGTCATGGCAGCGCGCCCTTTTGGATCTGTGCCACCACGGCCCGGATCAGTCGGTTGAGACTGGGGGCGGCCTGTTTGGCGGCGGTCACGATGGCCTCCACGGATGCCGGCGCCGGACGGTCCGGGTCGTTGATGTTGGTGATGGTGGACAACCCCAGCACCCGCATGCCGGCGTGCACGGCGACAATGGATTCCATTACCGTTGAAAACCCCACCGCATCGGCACCGATGGCTTTCAAGTAGCGGATTTCCGCCGGTGTTTCCAGAGACGGCCCTTTCAATCCGGCATAGACGCCGCTTTTCAACGCAATGCCCAGACTGTCGGCAGCCCGACGGGAAAGCTGGACCAGGGATCGATCGTAGGCCGCCGTCATGTCCGGAAATCGGGGCCCCCATTCGTCAATGTTGGCCCCGACCAGCGGGTTGTCGCCGGTGAGGTTGATGTGGTCGCGGATCACCATCAGATCCCCCTGGCGAAAGGCGGGGCTCATGCCGCCGGCCGCATTGGAGATGATCAGGTGCCGCACGCCCAGCGCCTGCATCACCCTCACGGGAAAGGTCACGGCCCCGGGGGAATACCCTTCGTACAGGTGGACGCGCCCCTGCATGACCATCATCGGATGCCCGGCCAGCGTCCCGGCCATCAACCGCCCCGAATGACCGACCACGGTGGATACGGGAAAGTTTGGGATCTCTGCATAATTGATTGTCAGCGCGTCATCGAGAGGGCCGACGGCTTCGCCCAGTCCGGTGCCGGTGATCACTCCGGTGTCAGGAGCGTGGTCCAGTTTCGATTTTAAAAATACAGCGGTTTCGCGGACTTTTTCCTTCAGACGGTTCAAGGGCGGCCTCCAGTGTCTGCTGCGCGGGTTATCCAAACCATTTCGATCCGTGTACCAACAATGTTATCACCATCCCGGCGTTTGGGTTATAGACCAGCTATTGCAGCCCCGTCAAGCGCTGTCAGGCGCGGGCGGACGGCCATGATAGCGTTGACATTTATATATAATTATGAAATGTTGCCACGCGGTCACCGGTGATCCATTGCCATTGCGTTACAGGCAGCCGATTCGTCCATTCAACGCGCATTCAAAGCCGCTGCATTTTTACGATTCAAGGAGCGTTTCAGACATGACCCTGATCCACCACCCGCACCATGCGGACATCAACGACGACATGTGGTCGCAGATCGACGCGGTCATCCAAAAGAACAGGACCATATCCGGGGCCGTCATCACGGTGCTCAGGGAGTGCCAGGACATCGCCGGATACCTGCCTGTGGAATTGCTTGACTACATCAGCCAGGGCCTTAACCTGCCCGCCAGCAGTGTTTACGGCGTGGCTTCCTTCTACTCCCTTTTTTCCATGGTGCCCAAGGGCCGCCACACCATCAAGATGTGCCTGGGGACGGCCTGCTACGTCAAAGGCATCAAGGAGGCCCTGAGCCGAATTGAAAATGAATACCAGCTGAAAGAGGGCGGCACTACCGACGATCGGCGGTTCAGCCTGGAAGCCGTTCGCTGCCTGGGTGCCTGCGGCCTGGCACCGGTGATGGTGGTGGATCAGGACACCCACGGCGACGTGAGTTCGGACAAGGTGCTTGAACTGCTCGAGGCCTATCTATAATCGTAATGGTTGTAAATCCCGTAACCCCTTTTGCGTTTAAGACAGAGCGATCATGAAAATCTCCGAAATCAAGGACATCCTCAAAGGTACCATGCTTTGCGGTGAGGACCAGATGGACACGGTCATCCCCGCCGGTGGTGCGTCGGACCTGATGGACGATGTGCTGGCGGCCGCGGCCAAAGGCTGTGTCCTGTTGACGGGTGTCACCACGGACCATGTTATGCGAACGGCAAAAATCGTCGGTGTCGGTGCCATTGTCATCGTCAGGGGCAAAAATCCGCCTGCGGCATTCGTGGAGATGGCCAAATCTTTCGAAATCCCGTTGATGGTCACCGACTATTCGTTGTTTGTGGCCTGCGGCCGACTTTACATGAATGGCATCAGGGGGCTGGACGGTTCCTGGTAAAACCAGCTGGAGACGGAATATGGCGAAATTGACCACTCAGGACCTGGAAGGCATCAGACGTGCGCACCAAAAACGGCTGGCATTCAAGGACAAGACGTATCTGCTGATCTGCGGCGGCACCGGCTGTCACGCCACCGGCTCCATCCGGGTTAAGGATGCCCTGCTGGCGGCCATCGAAGAGAAGGGCTTGGGCGATGCGGTCCAGGTGATCGAGACCGGCTGCAACGGCTTTTGCGCCATGGGCCCCCTTTTGGTGGTTCACCCCGGCGACGTTTTCTACCAGAAGCTCAGCGTTGAGGATATGCCCGAACTGGTGGAATCGCACTTGATCAACGGCAAGCCGGTGGAGCGGCTTTTATACAAAGACCCGGTGTCGAAAGCCAAAATCGCCGTTCAGACGAAAATTCCCTTTTTCGCCCACCAGATGCCCCGGGCCCTGCGCAACAAGGGGCTGATCGATCCCGAGTCCATCGACGAATATATCGGCCGGGACGGGTATATCGGCGTGGCCAAGGCCCTGTTCGACATGACCCCCCAACAGATTATCGAAGAGATGAAAGCTTCCGGCATGCGGGGGCGTGGGGGCGCCGGGTTTCCCACGGGTGTGAAATGGGATTTTGCCAGCAAGAGCGCCGGCGATGTCAAATATGTGCTCTGCAACGCCGACGAAGGTGACCCCGGGGCGTTCATGGACCGCAGCATTCTGGAGGCGGATCCCCATGCGGTGCTGGAAGGCATGATTATCGCCGCCAAGGCCATCAACGCGCACAAAGGATACATCTACGCACGCACCGAATATCCCCTGGCCATCAAGCGGCTGGCCCTGGCCATCGAGCAGGCCAAGGATTACGGGCTGCTGGGCGACAACATCCTGGGATCGGAACTCTCCTTTGATATCGAGATCTACCAGGGTGCGGGCGCCTTCGTCTGCGGCGAAGAGACCGCCCTGATGCGATCCATCGAGGGCAAGCGAGGCATGCCGCGTCCGCGACCGCCGTTTCCGGCCCACAAGGGGCTGTGGGAAAAACCCACCATCCTCAACAATGTGGAGACCCTGGCCAACGTGGCCCAGATCATGGTCAAGGGCGGCGCCTGGTACGCCGGTGTGGGCACCGAGACCAGCAAAGGCACCAAGGTGTTTGCCCTGTCCGGCGATGTGAACAATATCGGCCTGGTGGAAGTGCCCATGGGTACACCCCTGCGCACGATCATCTACGACATCGGCGGCGGCATTCCCAACAAACGTAAGTTCAAGGCGGTTCAGCTGGGCGGCCCGTCGGGCGGGTGCATTCCCGAAGCCTACCTCGACACGCCAGTGGACTACGAGGCTATTGCCAAGGTGGGTGCCATCATGGGGTCCGGCGGCGCCATCGTCATGGACGAAAAAACCTGTATGGTGGATATGGCTCGTTTTTTCATGGAGTTCATTCAGGACGAGTCCTGCGGCAAATGCACGCCCTGCCGGGAGGGCACCCGCCGCCAGCTCCAGATTCTGGAGAAGATCTGCGAGGGTCGCGGAGAGCCCGGCGATCTCGACATCCTGGTCGAGCTGTCGCAGACCATCCGCGAGACCGCCCTGTGCGGCCTGGGCCAGACAGGCCCCAACCCGGTGCTCTCCGCCCTGCGCTACTTCAGGGATGAGTTCGAGGCGCACATTCACGAAGGGCGATGCCCGGCCAAGCGTTGCGTGGCGCTTCTGCGGTTTGAAGTGGAGCCGGACGCCTGCACGCGCTGCGGCATGTGCTTCAGGGCCTGTCCGGCCGATGCCATCGTCTGGAAAAAGAAGGAATTGGCCCGCATCGACAAGGAAAAATGCATCAAGTGTCTGACCTGTTATGACAAATGCAGGTTCGACGCCATTTTTTAACAGGAGCATTGAGATGACTATAGCGATTATCCTCATGGGCGGGTTGGGACTGGTGGTGGGCATCGGCCTGGCGCTGGCTTCCAAGGTCTTTTACGTTTACGTGGACCCCAAAATCGTATCCGTCGAAGAAGCCCTGCCCGGAGCCAACTGCGGCGGCTGCGGTCTGCCCGGCTGCAGTGCCAATGCGGAAGCCATCGTGGCGGGCAAGGCCGCACCCAACTCCTGCGTAGCCGCCGGCGAAGACGTGGCCCTGGCCATTGCCGCTATCCTCGGCGTGAGCGTCGAAGCCAAGGAGCCGGACATCGCCCTGCCGGGGTGCACCTACGGAGTGGCCGACGCGGATGTCAAATACAGCTATGACGGCATGAACGACTGCCGGGCCGTGGCCCTGCTCTCCGGAGGAATGAAGGTGTGCAACATCGGCTGCCTGGGTCTGGGAACCTGTGCCGCCGCCTGCCCCTTTGACGCAATCGTTATGGGGCCGCAGGGACTTCCCGTGGTGGACGAGGTCAAATGCACCGGTTGCGGGACCTGTGAGCGCATCTGCCCCAAGCACATCATCACCTTGTCATCGGTGACCCGCAGGATCCTCAAGGAGTACACCACCGAAGATTGTACGACGCCCTGCCAGCGCGCCTGTCCGGCGGGGATCAACATCAGCCGGTACATCCAGCAGATCGCCGAAGGGGACTTCCACGGATCGGTTCAGACGATCAAGGAGCGCAATCCCTTTCCCACGGTGATCGGCAGAATCTGCCCCCGACCCTGTGAAAACGACTGCCGGCGCAAATATGTGGACGAGCCGGTGGCGATCAATTTCCTGAAGCGGTATGCCGCCGACTATGAACGCACCCAGAAGGAACGCATCCAGCCATTCAAGGCGCCGGATTCCGGCCGCCGCATCGCCATTGTCGGTGGCGGGGTCCAGGGACTTTCCGCAGCCTTTTTCGCGGCCCGATTGGGCCATGGGGCCACGGTGTTCGAAGGCACGGACCGACTGGGCGGCCTGCTCAATACCGCCATCGCCAAGTGTCGCCTGCCCGAAGCGATCCTCAAGTGGGATATCGACGGTATCCTGGAAATGGGCGTGGACGCCCGAACCGGCCAGATGCTGGGCCGCGACGTGACCGCGGCCGGCCTGCTGGAGGATGGATATGAAGCCGTGTTTCTCGCCTCGGGCGGCTGGGACAGCCGGTTGGCCCGAGGTGCCGAGAAAACGGTGGAAACGCCGCTGCCCGGCGGATATCTGCTGCTGGACCTGCTGCGTTCCGGCAAAAAGGGACACGGTACGGTGGCCTGCGCGGGTCACACGGTGATTGTCGGCGGCGAAGGACTGGCCGGCGAGACCCTGGCCAAGGCCCGCTCACTGGGCGCCGAGACCGTTACCTTCATATTCCGCGACAGCCTCGACAACGCCACCGTCTCGGCGCTGACCGAAGCCGGCGCCAACGTACTTTTACGAGCCGGCGTCACCCGCCTGATCGGTGAAGGGGAGGCACTTTCCGGAATGGACGTGTTGAATCTGGACACCGGTGAAACGCGGCTGCTTGAAGCCCGGACCCTGGTCTTCTCTTCGGGAAGATTCCCCGAGCTGATTTTTACCCAGCCCAAGGGGGAGGATGACGCTGAAAACCGCCCGGGAGCCTGGACGGCCGTCCCCCCCTATAAACAGCCGGAGCATGCCGAGGATGCCGGTTTGTTTGCCAAGGGTGACGCCCTGACCGATTTCAGCGGCGCCATCAAGGCCATCGGCGCCGGGCGACGCGCCGCCGCGGCCATCCATCGGGTCATCTATGATATTCCATTGGATCTGCCGGAAAACGTCCTGAAGCCCGATGCGGCCATCCAGAACGTGGACCACGTGGAAGCCGTGGCGACCAGTCAGCGGCGAATCATGCCCCTGGCCGACAGCCGGGACCTGGCACAGCTGATGGAACTGGAAAAGGGATTCGACACGGAGGCTGCACTGGCAGAGGCTTCCCGGTGCCTCAATTGCGGTCTTATCTGCTATAAGAATGCAGAAAACCAGCGGCCGCTGGAAAAGATCAGGGACGCTGTCAACGCCTGATCCAACTTCCTGCGGACCGATACAACGATATGCTGAGACGTGCCAATGGCTACTGAAGAAGGTGTCGTGTTTAAAATGGGACGTCCAGGTGAGGGGACGGCATGGGTTAAAACGACCCGCTCCAGCGCCTGCGCCTCCTGTTCATCCAAGGACGCCTGCCAGGGTGGCGGTGCTGGCAAAGAGATGGAAGTGGAAGCAATCAACTCGGCCGACGCCCGGGTGGGGGATCAGATCGTTTTGAATATCAAGACGGCCTCCTTGCTAAAAGCCACCTTCCTGCTTTATGTCTTCCCGATCCTGGCCATGATTGCCGGTGCGGTCGTCGGGCAGAAGGTGGCTGTCATGCGCGGCACCGATCCATCCGGTCTTTCCGCCCTGTTCGGTTTCCTGTTTTTCGGGCTGGCCTTCATCGTCATTCGCATCACGGGCCGGCGCCTCTCCACCCATGCCAGCTACAAACCTGAAATCATCAAGGTCAGGGGGCACCATTCGCCGCCGGGAGATGCTGTGGTGATGCCTCAAACAGAATGGTAATATTATGGAACAGACCGTTTTCATATCCAAAAACAACACCGCCACCTTCCGTTGTCCTCAATGCGGTCATTCCAAAACCACGGATGTGAGCCAATATGCTTCGTCTGACAAGAAAATTTCGGTCAACTGCACCTGTGCCTGCGGCCATCAATTCCGCTGTCGACTGGAAAAGCGCAAACAATACCGCAAAGGTGCCGATTTGCCTGGAAAATTCACCCTTCTGGGGAAAAACGGACCCGAGGACACAGGGCTGGCAAAGGTGGTCGATCTCTCGACCACCGGATTGAAATTGAAAATGACCGTACCCCGCAACTTTCCCGTCGGCGCCAAGCTGCTGGTGGAATTTCACCTGGACGATCGCAAACGGACGCCCATGGAGAAGCGTGTGATCGTCCGCAACGTCAGCGGGCTCTACGTGGGTGCCTCCTTTCACCCCAACGAGCCGGACGACCCCGCCCTTGGATTCTACCTGATGCGTTGACCGGTTTTCCACATGAATGCCGACCGGCCATTTCCACAGACGCGAACGATCCACACCCGACAGCCGTGGCGCTAACGCTTGTTTTTCCATAGCGAAACCCGCCGTGCATTTCAATTCGTGCCCTGCCCGGAAAACTGTGATATAGGGTCTCTTTTGCCGACAAACAGGTCTAAAACAGGCTGTAAACAGGAACACACCGTGGAGACGCTCACCCATCCGATTATAACCAGTCTTGAACGCGGGGTCGCCAATGGTTGGCAGGGTTTTGTCTGGATGGGCAAGATCATCCTGCCGGTCTCCTTTGCCACCTTTCTGCTGGATTATTCCGGCTGGCTCGACCCCATAGGCGGCTGGCTGGAACCGATGATGGGAGCCATCCATCTGCCGGCCATGGCCGCTCTGCCGTTGCTGGCCGGCCTGCTGACCGGTATTTATGGCGCCATCGCCGCCATGTCCGTCCTGCCTTTCACGGTCGACCAGATGACGCTGATGGCGGTGTTCCTGCTGATTGCCCACAGCCTGATCCAGGAAGGGCTGGTGCAGCGCCAGTCCGGATGCCCCGTGTGGCTGGCCACTGCCGTTCGGCTGGCCGCTGCCCTGCTGACCGTCTTGGCGCTGGGGTGGATGGTGGGGCCGGAAACGGCTGAGAAAGCGGCAGGGAACCCGTTGACTTCGGCCCGGACGATGTTTTGGCCGGCTATGCGAGGGTGGGCTGCTGCCATGGCATGGTTGAGCCTGAAGATTCTGCTCATCATTACCGGTTTGATGATTTTAATGGAAATCCTGAAGGGCTACCGTCTTATCGAAAAGGTGGTGCGGATCATCGAACCCGTTCTGGGTCTTCTGGGTCTGGATCGGCAGGTGGGCGTGCTGTGGATGACGGCTGCGGTGTTCGGTATTTCCTACGGCGGTGCCGTGATCGTGGCCGAGACCCGTGAGCGTCGTCTTCCTCCGGATCAACTGAAAACCCTGCACGTCTCCATCGGAATCAATCACGCCATGGTCGAAGACCCGGCACTGTTTCTGCCCCTGGGCATTCACCCCTTCTGGTTGTGGATTCCCAGGCTGGTTGCCGCTGTGGCCTTCACCCAGGCATATCGGCTGTGGTTGTGGATGAAAAACCGCCGCCAACCCATTGCCGGTAACCCGGTCCCTATTGACGGCAACTGGGAACCGTGTATGACGGAATCGGGATTACACGCAGATGCTCGGCTGCTAAAAACCCGTTGAATGAATCGCGGGTTGATCGACGGCCCGGTTGAGATCGGTACTATCACGGTATCGGCGGATACCTTCGTTTTTAATTACACGTGAACGTATGCAAAAGTCATCATGCAGAGAAAAGCAGCCACAGGTCATCGGCCGGTAGAGCGGGGCTGGATCAAGGCGGCCGAAAGCCCCTACGGCACCCGCCGGGCTGCCGCCGTGTGGGTCGTCGTCTGGCTGTTTATTGCCGCTACGGCCTGGTCGGCCGATGCTCCTTTTCCCACCCGGGCGTTCCGGCCGGGTGAACGATTGACCTTCATCCTCAAATGGACCATCATCCCGGCCGGGGAGGCGGTGCTGGAGGTGCTGCCCAAGGAGCACATGGCAGGGATCGATGCCTATCACTTCGTCCTGACGGCCCGGTCCAACGCCTTTGTGGACGCTTTCTACATGGTCCGGGACCGCATCGACGCCTGGGCGGACAGCGGCATGCGTCAGTCGCTGTTGTACCGAAAAAAGCAGCATGAAGGCAGCACCCGCCGGGACATCACCGTCTCCTTCGATTGGGAGGAGATGACCGTCCAGTATGTCAACCACGGCGAGGCCCGGGAACCGATACCCATTACCGTCGGCACCTTCGATCCGCTGTCCATTTTTTATTGGTCCCGTTCGGCGAACCTGGTTGCGGGGGGCCGCATCCAGCGATCGGTGACCGATGGGAAAAAGCACGTAATGGGGGTGGCCGATGTGGTCCGGCGGGAGACCGTGACGGTGCCGGCGGGTACATTCGACACCTTTCTCATCGAGCCTGACCTGGCGCACGTGGGCGGGGTCTTCGAGAAGAGCCCGGACGCCAAGATCCAGCTGTGGGTGTCGGCCGATTACCGTCGCCTGCCGGTGAAATTGAAAAGCAAAGTGGTCGTGGGCAGTTTTTCCGGAGAGTTGGTGAGCCTGACGGGGGCCGGCCCGCTGCCTTCAGGGGACCATTCAGGAGAATGACATGCAGGACTATCATCGGCAGCGGCTGTCTCGACGGCCAATGCAGGAAGTGTGGCATGCCGTTTTTGCACCTGATGCATGAAACCGTTCTTCAGCGTAAACCCTTACTGACCGACATCAGTGTTTTTCTGATCGGCCAATTTCAGGGGCACAACCGCCCCGCAACCCTTCAAGGAGAAATCGATGACCGTTATTCAACCCAATAGACGTTTCGCCGCAGTCGCCGCCATATTGGCGGTCCTCCTGCTTACCCCGGCAATTGGTGCCGCCGCGGACGCTCCTGCCGGACAGATTGCCCAGGTCAATGATACCGTTTTGCTGCGCCAGGACCTGGACCGTGAGATGAAGCTGGTTTCCCTGAAGCTGGCCCGCCAGGGACGGCCGGTGGATGCCCAGCTGCTCAAGCGGTACGAGGGTGAGATCCGTGATACCCTGATCAACCGGACCCTGTTGCTTCAGCAGGCCCAATCCGCTGGGATCGATGTCAAGGACAGCGCCGTGGCAAAAGCCCTGGATGAGTTCAAGGCCGCATTCAATGATGAGACGGCCTACCAGAAGGCATTGACGGAAATGGGATTTAGCGAAGCGATGCTCAAGAGCCAGATTGAACATGGGCTGACCATCAAGGCGCTCATCGACAAAGAGGTGCTTCAGAAGGTATCCGTTTCCGACCAGCAGGTCCGCGCCTACTATGACGACAATCCAAATTTGTTCCGCAAGCCGGAGCAGGTCAAAGCCTCCCATATTCTGGTTCAGGTTCCGGCAGATGCCCCTGAGGCCAAACAGGCAGAAGCCCTGGCCGCTATCCAGGCGCTGAAGCGGCGTCTCGACGATGGTGAGAACTTTGCCGCCCTGGCACAGGAGAACTCAGACTGCCCCAGCAAAACCAAGGGGGGCGATCTTGGCTTTTTTGGCAGAGAGCAGATGGTTCCGCCTTTTTCCGAAGCCGCTTTCGCCCTTCAACCGGGCCAGACGAGCGACGTGGTGCAGACCCGTTTCGGATACCACCTGATCCGGGTGACCGAGCGCCAGGCTGAACAGACCATGGCGTTCAACGAGGTAAAAGAGGCCATTTCTGCCCGTCTGCAACAGGAACAGGAGGGGAAAATGATCGACGCCTACCTCGAAAAGTTGAAGGAACATGCGGATATTAAACGATTTCCGCTTTAGTTTTTTTCTTGACAATGAGTATTTCATTGGCTAAATATTTTTTCTGGATGATAATTTGGCCAATGCAACACCTGATCTGACATCTTCTGAGCGGCAATCTTCCATGTGCCGGAGTATCGTCTGCAAAGGCAAAGGGTCATTTTGGAGGAGAACAATTGAGAAGAGGAGGTCAGTGCTTTGGCGAACGGTACAGTAAAATGGTTCAATGACAAAAAGGGGTATGGCTTCATCAATGAAAACGAAGGTCGGGACGTCTTTGTCCACTTTTCCGCCATCGACATGACGGGATTCAAGACGCTATCCGAGGGAGACACGGTTATTTTCGATGTGGAGGAGAGTGACCGTGGACCTGAAGCCAAGAATGTAAAACGAGCAACCTGACAACATCATTTCGAATCACAGCCGGGGCATTCTGCCAGCAATGGCGGGGCGCCCCGGTTTGTTGCGACACCCTGCCTTTTTTACTTGCATACCCGGAAGGCGCTTCTCTACCACGCGGGTGTCTCTCCCTTCAGGCTTAAATGATTCTATGGATAGGCGTTGATCTTCAGCAGCAGGAAATCGCCATGCAGATGGCGTAATGCCCAGTGCGAACGGTTGTCCATATTGGCTTTATGGCGAGTGGACAGCGATGTGCTTTTTTAACACGATCGCAATGGACTTGCCATCCGGCGGTATTCAGTCCGACCATCAGGCAGGGGATATTTGTCCTTTGATGCATGGCGCTGGGTTTTGATTAATAAATTGATGGCTTGGAATGATCCGCCCTCACCGTTGACTCGATTTTTATGGATCGTCAACTTGCTTTTCAGGCGGATACCATTACCATTGAAATAATTTGATCCGTATCAAGGCCTGATGTCTCCGCCACTTCGCTTCCAACCCATCGGCCATGGGTGGGGCACCACTGCTGCACCGCTGCCAGGCAAGGCTGATCCACGCGACCATATCCAGATGAAGAGCCTTAGGGGCGCTATCCCTCACCGGGGTCGATACGGGCAATTGGAAATTAAACCAAAGAGAGATCGCCTCGTGTTAACCGCGCAAACGGTCTCTAAAAACCATCTACATCTTAATCAGGAGGGCGTTGTCATGGGCATGATGAAAGAGTTTAAGGAATTTGCCGTCAAAGGAAATGTTATCGATATGGCGGTTGGCATCATCATTGGCGCGGCATTCGGTAAGATCGTCTCTTCCTTTGTCGCCGATGTGATCATGCCGCCGATCGGATTGCTGGTGGGGGGCATCGATTTCTCCAATTTGGCATTGACGCTCAAAGAGGCCAGTGGAGATATCCCCGCTGTTGTGATCGGATACGGCAAGTTTATTCAGACCGCGGTCGATTTCACGATTATCGCATTTGCAATTTTCGTTGCCATCAAAGGCATAAACGCGCTTAAGCGCAAAGAGGAAGAAAAGCCTCAAGCGCCACCCGAACCCTCGGCCCAGGAAGTGTTGCTTACCGAAATAAGAGACTTGCTGAAGAATCGAACCTGAGCCGTTTTCAGGTGCACGTCCAAACAGAAAGCAACACGTAGTCAACGGGAGGTTGATCATGCGCTGGCGTGGCAATCGTAAAAGCGGCAATGTGGAAGACCGGCGAGGGGTGCGGGCCTCCGGCCAACAAGGTTTCAGCGGGGGGAGCGGGATGTTGCGTCTGCTCCCCGTGATTTTCAAGTTTTTGGGCGTCAAGGGCACCCTGATACTGGCGGTATGCATCGGTGCTTACGGTCTGTTTACCGGAACTCTCGGCAATATGCTCGGTGGCCTTGGCCTGCAGCAAGACACGACCGCCAGCAGGCCAGCCGTGCCGTTTCACGAAACCGCGCAGGAGAAAGAGTTGGTGGATTTCGTCTCGGTCATCCTGGCCGATACCGAAGATACCTGGACCACCTTGTTCCGGCAAAAGGGGAGAACCTATCAGGAACCGCGTCTGGTGCTGTTTCGTGATGTCGTCCATTCCGCCTGCGGAATGGCTCAATCCGCCATGGGACCCTTCTATTGCCCGGGTGATCGACAAGTCTACATCGACCTTGGTTTCTATGACCAGCTGAAAAATCGTTTCAACGCACCGGGCGACTTTGCCCAGGCTTATGTGATTGCCCACGAAGTGGGTCACCATGTCCAGACCCTTGTGGGTATATCCGACAGCGTTCAGGCGGCCCGCAAAAAACTGAGCAAGACAGACGGCAACCGGCTTTCCGTTCGTCAGGAGTTGCAGGCTGACTGCCTTGCAGGCGTATGGGCCTACCACGCCCACCACTCCCGGCAACTGCTCGAAGTCGGTGATGTCGAAGAAGGCCTGGATGCTGCCAGCGCCATTGGTGATGATACGCTGCAAAAGCAGTCTCAAGGATACGTCAGCCCGGATTCCTTTACCCATGGCACTTCGGCGCAACGGGTGAAATGGTTTAAGATTGGATTGACAAGCGGCGACATGGACAGTTGCGATACCTTCAACACCTTTTAGGACCGGGTCCAATTTATTAAGCTGCCGGGGAGGCCCTCCAAAATGAAAGTCAGGTTCTGGGGTACAAGAGGATCCATTGCCAAACCGGGGTCATCGACCGTCCGCTTTGGAGGAAACACGTCGTGTGTCGAGGTCCGTTCCGCTTCCGGCACGATGATTGTCCTCGACTGCGGCACCGGGGCACATGGGCTCGGCCAGGTCCTCATGGAGAGCGGCGTTCATCCCCTGCGCGGCCATATCCTCATCACCCATACCCATTGGGACCACATCCAGGGTGTCCCGTTTTTCGACCCCCTCTTCGTACCCGGTAACGAGTGGGACATCTACGCCCCCCGCGGCCTCGGATCGTCCCTGCGCGAATCCCTAGCGGGCCAGATGCAGTACACTTATTTTCCCATAACGCTGGAAGAACTGGGGGCAGCCATCCGCTATCACGACCTCGTCGAGGGCGTCTTCGACATCGGCGATATCAAAGTCCGGACACGGTATCTGAACCATCCTGCCCTCACGCTGGGATACCGCCTGGAAGCCGACGGGGTTTCGGTCGTTTATGCCTGTGACCACGAACCACACTCCCGCCAGTACGCTCAGGGCACCGGCAGGATGAGCGAACAGGATCGACGCCACATCGAATTCATGCGAGGGGCCGATCTGGTGATCCATGATGCCCAATACACGACGGCGGAGTATCCGGACAAGTTCGGCTGGGGACACACCCCGGTGGCTTGTGCGGTTGACATGTGCCGTCTTGCCGGCACCAGGCGCCTGGCCCTGACGCACCACGATCCGTGCCGGAGCGACGACCGTATCGATGCGCTATGCGAGGACGTGCAAAACAGCCTGCCCCGGGCGGGGAGGCCGATGGAGGTCTTTGCCGCTGCCGAAGGAATGACCGTCGAACTGAAAGCCGCGTTGCCTATCAAAGCGGACAGAGGCTCCGAGCGTTTTTCGGCAGTCGCCCCGATCGAACCCGCACTTCAGGACCATCAGGTCTTGATCGGCATCGCGGACGAAACATTGGCCGGGAAAATTCAACAGGCCGCTCAGGCCGACAACCTGCGAATATTGCGGGCCGGGACGTCCCGGGACGTCCTTGGGATTGTCCGCTCGACCCGACTGTCCCTGGTCATTCTCGACGACGGGCAAGTGGGCGGTGATACCCTGGAAACCTGTCGGGCCATAAGGGAGATGGTCACCGACAATGTCCGCGATTTGCCGGTGGTCGTCGTTGCCTCTGCGGAATCTGACGCCGGTGTCGGTGCCGGCGTCACGGACTGGCTGATCCAGCCCTTTACCGCCGAGTATGCCCGTACACGGGTGCGTGCATGGGTCATGCGAAGCATGTGCCGCTGGCGTCGGGCGCCGTTTCCGCAGAATGAGGGGCAGCGGATCGAGGCGCTCAACGGGCTGCAGCTCCTCGATACCAAAAAAGAAGAGCGCTTTGAACGAATCACCCGGATCGCCGCCGCCGCCTTCGATGTTCCCATCGCCCTGGTGACCCTCGTCGACCGGGACCGCCAGTGGTTCAAATCCCACTTCGGCTTGAGTACCACCGGGACGCCGCGGGACCAGGCATTCTGCGCCCATACCATCCTCGACACGAATGTCATGATCGTTCGCGATACCCTTCTCGACCCCCGCTTCGCAGACAATCCGCTGGTGGTTGGAGAACCGCGCATCCGCTTTTATGCCGGATGCCCCTTGACCCTGCCCGACGGAACCTCTCCCGGCACCTTGTGCCTGATCGACACTCGGCCTCGCGACCTGGACGAGGAGAAAATCAACTTGTTGCGGGACCTCGGGAAGCTGGTTGAGCGGGAGATGGCCGCACCCCCGCGCCCATGAAACCTGGCCTGGAGCCGGTGGTTTTTTGCCGATGCCGTCAAATGGCGAATGTCCTTTGTTGACCAGCCGGCTGGCATCTGCAAACAATTCATTTTGTGCATAAGTCGACCTGTTCTGGACAGCTTGTCATTCCTTTGATCGTCAGATTCAGGATATGAGACGGATACTATGGAAGCCGTATTCAATTCGAATAGAAGCAGAAGAATAAATATAAGGAAAAAATATCAGAAGGAGGTCTTCTATTCTACGGGATCGATGCTTTTTCCCGCAAAGATAAAAAATATCAGCATGGGCGGCGCACGGGTTGGCAGCGGAAACCTATCAGGATTAACAAAAGGAATAGAGATATTTATTGCCATTCCTTTTCCAAAGAAACAGGGCTACCTGAAAAGGAAGGCAATTGTTCGGTGGATCGACAATGATCAATTTGGCATAAAGTTCAACAGAAGAAAAAATGTGAGGAAAAACTACCAAAGAGAAGCGTCATTTTTTTCTGACTCAATCATATTTTCCGCACCGCTAAAGAATATCAGCATGGGTGGGGCACAAGTTGATTGTATGTATGTATCTGAAATAAAATATGGGTTGGAATTATATGCGATCATCCCTTTTGCGATAAAACCAGGCTATCTGACAAGAAAGGCAATCGTCAGGTGGGTCGGAAAGGATCAATTTGGAATTCATTTTATTTAAAATAGATCCTTCAGGCAGGCTAACCCAACCTGCTTATTCAGCAAGCCGCTTCGCCAATTGCCGGATGTGACGATCGTCAGTGCCACAGCACCCCCCCAATACCTTCATACCCAGATCATTTTTAAGCGCGCCTACGGCCTGACCGAAAATTTCAGGTGCTTCAGTGACCAGGTTCTCACGCTCATCCAGCTCTTCAGGCTTGAGCGCGGCCGTATTTGCCAACAGGCCGTCGATCCGCTCCCTCACCAGAGGAGAAGAATTGACATCATGGAAAAGTGCCGCCCGGAAAATGGAGGCATGCGTGCAATTGACAATAAAGGCAAGCGGCTTCGGGCTGACTGCGGCATCGATTTCCTGGACGGCATCCTTCAGTGGTGTGCCGTCAATCAACGTGCCTTCCGGACGCGCAACGAAACTGATGATATAGGGCATTCCCGTTTCGGCAAGGGCCGCTGACAAACCCATGGCCTCGCCCAGCGTGGGCAGGGTGGCCGCCAGCAGGAAATCGACCCCGGCCCGGGCCAGCCGATCAGCCTGCCAGGCATGAAACGTCCGGGCTTTTTGTGCTGGAAGCGCTTCATCCGGGTTGAAGGCATCCCCCCGGCAGCTCAACAACCCACCCACGGCAACCTTTTTCGCATAGGTTCCGTATTGGTTGCGTAGGGCATCTATAAATCGGAAGTTGTCCCCATTCACGTCCTTACCCGCACAACCGGCCTTCGAGATCCGCTCCCGGCTGGCACGCCAGGTCGGGGTGGAAAGGATGAGCGGCAGGTCGTAGTGGCGGCCGATGTCCAGATACTGCCGATAGATGGCCGCCAAGGACCTGCGTTGCGGTTCGTCATAGATGAACGCGGAGTTGACGATGTAAGGATCGAGTTTGACGTCGCTGTTTCTGCACAGGCGTTCGATGATCGCGCCTTCGCCCAGAATGCAGGTTGAACGCTCGTAAAATGTCTGAAACGCGGTCGATGTCATGCATTGCTCCTTTTGACGTGCATGCCCAGGTCATGGAATATCTGGTTTGCCCGGTCTGCATGCTCGGCGGAAAGCGCTTTCTGTCCGGATCCGGTATAAAGCTCACCCAGGAATAGATGACCCAGGGCCAGCTCGGGCTGGATGTCGAGTTCTCCCAAGATTTCGATTCCCTGGCAGATGAGGCTGGATGCGGCTTCATGCGACTGCGGGTCAAGTCTGAATTGAATGCGACCCAGCCAGGTCAGTGTTTTGCCGGACACGTACCGCTGACCGGATTCCATGGACAGAACATGGGCGTCGTTCATTGCCTGCATGGCCGGTTGATATTCCGCCAGGATGAATCGGCAGACACCCAGATTGAAAAGCAGCTCAGACCTGCGCCACTCGATTCCTATTTTCCGGTTTTCCGCCAAGGCCTTTTCTATATGTCCCAGGCCCGACTGGGGGTTGCCAAGAAAGGTTTGGGCAAGGCCGAACATACTCCGGCAAAATGGCAGATGCCAGTAAAAGTTGGCCTCCTCAAGGTGACGGACACCGTCACCGATAAAATTGACTGCCGGCCCATGGCTGCCTTTGAGCAGATGCAGGCTGCCCAGCTGAACTTCGCAAACCCCTATGGTTTCGGGTCCGGCAAATCTGACAGCGCAAGCAAGGGCGTTCTCGCAGACGGCCAGCCCGTTGGTGAAGTCTCCCATCACCCCCATGCTGTAGCCGATAAAGCCCTTTACAATAGAATAAATATTGGTCATCCCGCCGAAATAATCGGACTCGCGGCCCGCATTTTCAACGGCCTCGATAATTCGTGTGGCGACCTGGATCGTTTCCCTGAACTTTCCGGCATTCATCAAGTCCTGGCACAGGTCGGGACCGGTTTGCGCCATGGCGTCCACATCGCCGATGCGCTCGGCGGTTTCGAAGGCCCTTTGGGTGTATGCCGTCCCTTGATCATAATCGCCGCGATTCATGTAAAAAACGCCGATGTTGCCGTAAAATCGAGTCATGCTGCTGTGATCATCCAACGCCGTTGAAACCCTGACGCCCTTTTCGAGGTAGGCCAGGCTGTCCTCGGGCAGCCCCAGGGCGATGATGGGGATGACCATCAAATGGAGTACCTCGAGTTCCTGTTGGCGGGGATTATCCGCATGGGGCAGGCGATCCAGCGCCCCCAGTGCTTTCTTGAAGTAGTCGTATGCCTCCCATAAGAAATGCGTGCGAATGGCTTTTTCGCCTGAGAGTCTCAGGTATTCATATGCTTTAAGCGCATCTTCGCTGCGGTCATAGTGATAGGCCAGGACGTCGTATGATTCCTCGATCCGTTGGGCATAAAGCCGTTCAATCGCAGCGGCGACATCTGCGTGATAGCGCGCCCGTTTCCGGCGCAACAAACTCTTGTAGGCCACCTCCTGGGTCAGCGCATGTTTGAATGTGTAGGTCAGCTCGGGATAGCGGTTTTTTCGATAGATGAAACCCATCTCCTGAAGGGTTTCAAGGCTGGCATCCAAATTTTGATTCTGCCCGGTGATGCTTTGCAGTACCCGGTGTGCGAAATCGCGTCCAATCACCGCCGCCAGCTGGCCAACCCGCTTCACGTCGTCTTCCAGGCTGTCCATGCGGGCGGCAATGATGCCGTGGATGTTTTCGGGAATTTTTGTCGTGTCAGCGGTCTTATCCAGCCCGTAGCGTCCCGACTCCAGGCGTATCGATCCGTTTTCCAGCAATGTCCGGGTGAGCTCTTCCATGAAAAGCGGATTGCCGTCCGTGCGTTGGAGCACAAAGCGGATAAGCGCTGGTTCGACATCGGCATTGCCGAGGATCGAGCCGATCACTTCAGTTCCCGATTCTTGGGGAAGCTGTGCCAGCGTGATCTCGCGAAAATCGGGACGATTCGCCCAGTCATGGCGATATTCCGGCCGATATATCAAAAGCAGCAGGATGGATGTGCCGTTCAACGCTTCGATGAGAAAATCCAGGAAGGCTTCAGAGGCGTTGTCAATCCAGTGTAGATCCTCCACAACCAGCATAAGGGGATCTATCCGGCTTGCATGAAGCAGAAATTCCCGAAGCGTCTCGAAGGTTCTATCCTTTCTTTCTTTGGGAGACAGGGCCGGCCAGGTCCGGGATTCCACCGGCAGGGCGAGAAGATCCTGAAACGCGGCCAGGGCGTCGTCAGCCGCCAAACCAAGCTCTTGGATATGATGCCTGATCTTATGGGCGACGGATTGAGGGTCGTCGACCTCGCTGCTATCGAGATACGTGCGTAAAATATCCCTGAGCGGCAAAAAGGCAATCGGCTTGCCGAACTGAACGCACCGGCCTTCCAAATAAAGAAGTCGTTCGCCGATGGAACGTCTCAGTTCGTGGATCAGCCTTGATTTACCCACACCCGGATCACCCTTGACCCCCACCACCTGCCCATTCCCGGAAAAGGCTTTTTCGGACGATTCCGTCAAGACTGCCAGTTCTTCCCGTCGCCCGGCATACGCAGTCAATCCTTGTGCGGCTGATGCCTCCAGCCGGCTGATCAGGCGACTCGCCCCGCTTAACTCGAAAGTCTCCTGGGGCTGCGTTTTTCCCTTCACCTGCGTTGCTCCCAGGGCCATGAACTTAAAATGCCCCCTGACGAGCTGGTACGTATTCCGGGAGACACGGATCGTGCCCGGTTCGGCCAGGCTTTCCATCCGGGCGCTCAGGTTGGTGGTGTCCCCGACAGCCGTGTAATCCATGCGCAAGTCGTCACCGATCGCTCCCACCACCACCGGGCCGGAGTTGAGGCCGATACGCATGCGGAACGCCACGCCGAAGCGTTGTTGGATCATAACGCTGTAGTCCTTGAGCTCCTTTTGAATGGCCAGCGCGGCATAACAGGCGTTTTGGGCATGGTCCTCATGGGCCAGCGGCGCACCGAACAGGGCCATGATCCCATCACCGGTAAACTGATTGATCGTGCCTTCGAATTTGTGGATTTCGTTCATGAGGATGGTAAAACAGCCGTCCATGATTGCGTGCATCTCTTCGGGATCGAGCTTTTCGGACATGGCCGTGAAACCGGCCACATCGGCAAAGAGCACGGTGACCAGTTTTCGTTCTCCCTCGATGGACGCGTGGCTGGTGAGGACCTTGTCGGCCAGGAACTTGGGTGTGTAGGCAGTGGGTTGACGCGTTTGCCGGGCAGAGGCTGCGCGGGAACCGTTCAATCGTTTTCCGCATTGGTTGCAAAACCGGCTGTCGGGCGGGTTGGGCCGGCCGCAGGCCGGGCACAGCGCCGCCATCGGACTGCCGCACTGGTTGCAAAACCTGGCCGGTCCCGGATTGTCTGTCTTGCAGGCTGAACATTTCATAAGCGGCGTTTCACATGCATGTGCGGTAATCCTGCTAAAAATAAGATGCTTTTTATGGTAAGCAAAGCGGCGTCGAAACGATCGCCCCGGCTTGAAAGCAGGATGGCTGACTGCCACGGCATACCTAATTATTTGGTCCCCGCAACCATTCAGTCTGAATTGACGGGCTGCCGTTTGGCGGAATTCATCGATGTATCGATCGGCTGGTCCTGGGGCGAGATCAGCAGCGTCAAATTGTTTATGCCCCTGATAATCGTTACGCTTCCCGGAAGACAATATTGATTTGTTTCTCAATCTCAGGTCAATTGACAGGATTCTACCATACCCAACCTCTTTACGGAATGGAAACCCAATCCTTTTTCGGAAGAGGCTAATCGACAATCAGGTGCCCGATGGTCAACACCATTGCCAAGGCAATCAATACCAGCGGTTGGGTGTGAGTCCGGTAAACACGTTTTCGAAGCGGTTTGGGGCACAGCCTGTATTTCAAGATCAGCCCCAAAGCAATCAGGGAAACCATCATGACCAGTCCCCACTCCGGCAGCGCCGTGGACCTGCAGCGGGAGGACAGCCAGTGCCACAGGGCGATTCCCAGTGCCAGCGGGTTGAGTAGATAGTGCAACCGCATGAGATGCTTTTTCTGGAACCGGTTGAGCTGGGCCACTACATCTCTTAATCCATTTCCCATCGGAACAACCTTATTGATCCATTTGATCAGCACACTCAAGACGACGGGCAGGTTGGCTGCCACCAGCAGCCATGCAGCCATCTGGCCTGCCGCTTCGTTGCCCTCGTCATCCCTGCCGGAAGGTGACGGGTGGAGAGCGCTCTCCCGTTCGAACCATCCTTTTCCGTTGCGGCGGTCATCGGCCCGGCATGTGTCAGTGAACAAGAAACAGCCGATCATCAAGCCAATCACGATGAAACCGATGCGTGTTATCCCTGCTCTATTTTTTTCGCATGCCCATTTTCCGTGTGAGTGTAAACCGCATTTCCCCCTTTTGCACCGAACGATAGACGGTATTCGGTTAGATATAGTCTAACATATTTATATTTAATGAAATATATAATATAGCCGGGAAGGTTTCTTCACGAACGATTAATCGTGGAACAGGTCGAATCGATTGCTGCCGCATCAAGTTGCCAAAAACTGCCACCACGACCCTTTCCAAGCATGTTTATATTGCCCGGATAATCATAATAAAAGCCCGCCCTTTTTTTTGATTGGAAAATACAACCGTCCTGCTTTATGAAAAACCGGACTGGCAACATGACTGATGGGGTAGCAGAGAAGAAAAAAGCTCAAAGCAATGGCGGCGCTGCGTCATCGTCGGCCGACATGGTCTTTTTACAGCATGATTTGACAGGCGCTGCAGTCGTGGATTAGTTTCAATGTATCTGATCATTCGTAACTGAAGACGAACCGCGATAAGTGGAACACTCGCTTTACCAATTTTAGAAAAGACGATTCCTATCAATGAAACAACCTATTTATCAAAAAATTGGGTGAAGGGCATGAAATATAAATTACTGGGAAATACAGGCATCCGGGTCTCACAACTGTGTATGGGCACGATGACTTTTGGCCGCGAAGCAGACAGGTATGCATCTGAAGCGATTTTCAAGCGCTGTCTGGACCACGGCATCAATTTTTTTGATTGTGCAAATGTTTACGGTGACGGTGTCGCGGAAACCATTTTGGGAGAATTGATCGCCGATCATCGGCAGCAGCTCATCGTCACTTCGAAATGCGGGGCGCAATTTGAATCCGGGATTAACTCTCAGGGCGGATCACGGCGCAACATTATCGCATCTGTCGAGGCCAGCTTACGGCGACTCAAAACCGATTATATCGACATCTATTTCCTGCACCGATTCGATGACCATACGCCGCTGGAGGTGTCCCTGCGCGCCCTGAATGATCTGGTCGTTCAGGGCAAGGTGCGCTGCATCGGCGTCAGCAACTTTTCCGCCTGGCAAACCATGAAAGCCTGCGGGTTGACCCGGCAGAACGACTGGGCCCCGGTAGACTGCATTCAGCCCATGTACAACCTGGTCAAGCGGCAGGCCGAAGTTGAGATTTTGCCAATGGCCAGGTCGGAAAACCTGGGAGTCATGACCTACAATCCCCTTGGCGCAGGCCTGTTGGCCGGAAAATACGGCCAGGATCACACGACGGGTGAAGGCAGACTGGCGGTCGACGACATGTATCGGAAACGGTACCGTGAAAGCTGGATGTTTGACGCGGCAAAGCAGTTTGGTGAGTTCGCCGTTGATGCAGGATACCATCCGGTCAGCCTGGCCGTCGCCTGGGTCAGCCGGAACAAAGCCGTCACCGCACCGATAATCGGGGCCCGCAGTGTCGAGCAACTCGACGATTCCTTGCGGGCTGCAGACATCGACCTGACCGATCAGCTCTATGATGCCATATCCCGGATAACACCCCGCCCGCCATCGCCAACCGATCGGTCGGAAGAACAGATAAAAGCGGACAATGACAATAATTAGCTCCATTTCGAACCGCGACGGCCAGCGCATTGCCCGTCGCTTGCCGTGGGATTGGCGAGCGAACGGAGAATCGGCATTGACCCTTGCGGTTCCCTGCCTCTTGACCACCGCAAGGAATCTATTCTATTCATAAATATTGGTATCTGTTTAAAGCCTCCTTCCTTAATTCAAGACCTTAGCGACAGTTGCGAATCTCCTGAACCTGACGCCGGTGAACTGCAGTTCGACCGATGCTGATCGGCGATCCTTTTTTTTGGCTGTATAACCCAATGGCATTGAGGTGCTTCATGGCTGACAGCGGCATCAAAAGGCATTTGAAAGCCATCTTCAGCGCCGATGTCAAAGGCTACAGCCGGCTGATGGGTGACGACGACGAATCCACCGTCAGCACCATCACCAAATACCGGAAAATCATCTCAGACCTGATAGACAAGCACGAGGGGAGGGTCGTCGATTCTCCTGGTGATAACATCCTGGCTGAATTCGGCAGCACCCTCAATGCGGTCAACAGCGCCATTGCGATCCAGCATCACCTGCAAACCGAAAACGGGAAACTGCCCGACAGTCGTCGAATGGATTTCCGCATCGGCATCAACTTGGGAGATATCATTCACAAGGGCGACAGGATCTATGGCGACGGCGTGAATGTCGCTGCCAGGATCGAAAGCCTGGCCGACCCCGGCGGTATCTGCATTTCCCGGGGGGTTTACGATCAGGTCAAGAAAAAGGTCCGTCAAGGTTTTGAATATCTTGGTGAACATGCGGTCAAGAACATCGCCGAACCCGTAAGGATCTACCGCGTTCTGTTGGCAAAAGAAGACGAAGGCAGACTCATTGGGGAGCCTGCAGTCCGGTCGACCAAGATGGGTAAGCCAGCAACGGTTGCCGTTGCCATGCTTTTGGTTGCCGGTATTTTGCTGCTGTGGATGTATTATCCGCGGCCTGCCGATGAAAGACCCGCCTCGGAGGCACAAACAGCCGCACCGTTATCGGAAAAGGCCTCCATTGCTGTACTGCCATTCGACAATATGAGCGACGACCCGCAGCAGGAATATTTTAGCGATGGTATTTCCGAGGACATCATCACGGATCTTTCCAAAATTTCCGGCCTGATTGTCATCGCCAGAAACTCCAGCTTCACCTACAAAGGAAAGTCGGTAAACGCACAGCAAATCGGGCAGGACCTCCGGGTCCGCTACCTGCTGGAAGGCAGCGTTCGCAAGGCCGGAGGCCAGGTAAGAATCAACGCCCAGTTGATCGATGCGACAAGTGGCCATCACCTCTGGGCCGAGCGCTACGATGGGGACATGAGCGACATCTTCGCTCTGCAGGATAAGATCACCCGCAAAATCATATCCGCTCTGGCGTTGAAACTTACAGCAATCGAAGAAAAGACCGTAACCGACAGGGGGACGGAAAACCTGCAGGCTTACGATTCGTTTCTCAAAGGCTGGCAGGGCTATCGTAGGATGACAAAAGAAGGCTTCGCCGAGGCAAAAATTCATTTGGAAAAGGCCGTGGAAATCGATCCTGAATTTGCCAGAGCCTATGCAGCGTTAGCCGTTTTGTATTGGAAAGCCATTCAGACAGCATCACCCGAACTTCGGGAAGGACTGGGAATAAACAATCGTGCTGCAAGAAATGCTGTTCGTAATAAACCGCACTTCCTGGTCAAAAAGGCCATGGTCAAACCAACAGCTCTGGCCCATGGGCTGATGTCCCAATTTTATCTTTTCCGATACCAGCATGATGAAGCACTCTCTGAAATCGAACAAGCTGTGGCGATGGACCCCAACGACCCAGAACTTTATGCCTGGATGTCCCATATTCTATGGCTTACAGGCAAAAACAAGGAAGCCATCGAATCTGCAAAAATGGGTCTGCGACTTGATCCAAACAATCCTACGGTTTACCTAATTAATCAGGCAAGAGCCTATTTGCCGGATGGAAATCTCGAAGAAAGCTTGCTGCTAGTCGAGAGAGCTAAAAGGCTGAATCCGGAATTATCTGGAACTATCGCGCTTACTGAATCGATCATATACGGAATTCAAGGCAGGGACGAGGATGCTCGTATTGCATATGGCCTATTAATAAAAAGTAGGCATACTCCGGTTCGCAACCTGAATGATCTTCTGCTTTATTTTCCCTTCATAGACCCCAAAAAACTGGATCGTATCGCTGAAGCCCTGATCAAGGCCGGGGTACCGGGAAAGCCCACTGATTATTACAGAATATTCAAGGAAAACCGAATCGACGGACAGGTGGTCAAGGAGCTTCTCTTTGGCCAAAAGATTACGGGAACCGCTATGTCAACTGGCAAGCAATATTGGTGGGAATGGGATAAGAATGGCAAGTTTAAAATGGATCTGCAAGTTTTTAAAGACACAGGGAAAAGCTGGGTTGAAGGGGATATTTTTTTCATCCAGTTCGATAAATTTCTTGGCGGCCTCCCATATGGTACGGTGATTTACAGAAACCCTGATGGGTCGATGGAGAGTCAGAACCAATATTTGATGGTTAGTGACACGGGGTCCATCACTCCTTTTGCACCCATCGACTGAAGGCCCGCCGCATCAGCACAATTTTCATAGCCCAAGAGAACTATGCATCGTTGGGCTGTAAATGATTGCTCAAATTAATGGAGCCGCCAATGAAAAGCTACAGAAAAGAACTCTGGTTCGAGATCCCCACCCGCCGCGCCTTCATCAACATCACATCAGACGTGCAGCAGTGCGTCGACGAAAGCGGTGTCAAGGAGGGCCTCGTCCTCGTCAATGCGATGCATATAACCGCCAGTGTTTTTATTAATGACGATGAAAGCGGTCTGCACCACGACTACGATGTCTGGTTGGAAAAATTAGCCCCCCATGCACCGGTTGAGCAATATAGGCACAACGTAGGTGAAGATAACGCTGACGCCCACATGAAGAGGCAAATCATGGGGCGCGAAGTGGTAGTTGCCATTACCGAGGGACGGCTTGATTTCGGCACCTGGGAGCGAATTTTTTACGGTGAGTTTGATGGGCGGCGCAAGAAACGGGTTTTGGTTAAAATCATCGGGGAATAAAAGTTGATCATTCAACGATAAATTGTGAGGCAACAAGGTCAGTCGCTCATGGTGGTAGAATTATAAAATTAGCTGGTTCGTGCCATCTAAGGCAGCAATGTGCCGGCAAATAAAAAGGGCCATATTTGACCAATGGTCACCTAAGACCCTTATCCAGGAGGCCTGGACGCTATGGGGCAAATCGTCGTGGCGGGTTGAAATGGGGAAAGGATGGTTGTTGATCGTCAGGCCGCATACCAAAGGACCAAGAAATAATGGCAGGTGGTACCCGCGACTACAAATAGATGCCAGACCAGGTGGCCATAAGGGACCCGCGAATCGGTTGCGAAAAAGGCGACCCCGGCGGTGTAGGACAGGCCTCCGGCAACCAACAAATACAAACCCGCAGCTGGCATGCGGTCAAACAACGGCTTCACCGCAATCACGAGCAGCCACCCCATCAGCAGATAAAGGCAAGTGGAAAGAATGGGATGGGCGGTTTTATAGAATGCCTTCAGCACGACCCCGGCTATGGCCAGGCCCCAGATAAGCCCGAAGAGCGTCCAGCCCCATGCACCGCGGAGTATGCCAAGGGTCAAGGGCGTGTAGGTGCCGGCGATAAGGACAAAGATCGCGGAATGCTCGATGATCCGAAAACAGCGTTTGGCCCTGCCGATCGGCCACGCATGGTAGAGCGCTGAGGCAAGGTAAAGAAGAATCATGGAGGCGGAGAAAACACTCGTACCGACAATGAATCCGGCATCCCCGTGCCTTGCTGCATGCATGACGAGAAATGGCGTTCCGGTCAGCGCGCCGATTAGCCCTGCGCCGTGACTGATGCTGTTGGCGATTTCTTCGCCCGGCGACTGGACACGATTCGGATTTGAAAGGACGGCCTGCACGTCAGTTCCATGGCCCCCAGTGACCATATACGCCAATCAGGGTGATCGCTTCCTGTGCCGTATAGGTGCGAACATTGATAATTTTGTTCTTTTTGTAGTAGTCGTCTTTTGAAAACAGAATTTTATGCCCGTCGCTCAATTCGTAGACGAAGTCTATCTCTTCAATCCAGGCGTGGTTTACCGCCGCATCTTGCGGCAAGGTGGCCACATTCCCATGCGCCAGACGATAGTCATCCGGGCCGCTGGTGATGTGTGGCTTTTGCATGAACTCCGCTGAAGCCCTGAAACAAGCAAATTGCGGTTTGAATCTTTCATCGGGGAGGATCGATTCTGAAGCTGGCATGCGTCTTCCTGTTCTTTTATCTAAAAACCACCCTGGTTTGGAGTGTTAATGTGAGGCGGGGGGTCGAATTTCCCGTCGCGTGCAAGGATTAAATTGAATGTATCCCTTGCAGACAGCCCTACACTTGCGCTTGGGTCAATCGTAGAATACACCGGCAGGGCCCTGAACGCGCTTAATGTAATCATCTTATCTGTATTAAGCCAAGTTTTATAATTCGCAGATCGCCGAGAACGAGCCAACTATATTTGTGCCTGATCTAAAGGAAAAATCGGTCTGGGCACATTGCGATAGGGCAATCGGTTATAGCGTGGGGTGCAAAGTGCGCCGCTGTCACAAACAATCACTTGTCCTGCAATCGGCTCGAACGCAGCACGGAAGTGCTGCATCGATTTTAGCGCCACAACGTGCTTTTTTTGGGGGTCGATACCAAATGCCTTAAATTGCTGTAAATCAAGTATCTGGCGGGCAATGGTGACAACCAATATCTCGATGCCGCCGACGCGTATCACCGCACTGGGTCCGAACGAACCGCTAAGCCCATGGATCATTGAACCGGCGCCGGTGAAACGCCCGTCGCTGGTAGAAACGAGTTCGCCTTTCACGGCGAGTGGTCCACCACCGAAGCGTGGGTCGGCCTTGCCGCCCAGCGCAATGTGAACCCGTTCACCAACATCAGCAGTGTGCAATGCCTGCGCTGCCGCGCCATCCACCATAGGACCCAAACAGGCATTCGTCACACCCGCCTCGAGCAGTGCGCGCAAGAGCTCAGTTGAATCGCCATAGCCGCCGGCACCGGGATTGTCCGCATAGTCTGCAATTACCAGCGGGCCTTCGTCAGGCACGTATGTAGCTGCAATTGCTGCAGCCTCTTCAACGCTGAGATAGTCGTTCAGCACTTCAAAGCGTCTGTTCCAGATATCATCAGCAATCGTTTCGGCGAAAGCAGTGTGTACGGAAAAATCACCTTGGCCGGTAACCAACACGGTTGGGCCGATCCTTGCCACATCTGCACTTGCGAAACCAGCATTAATGCTGACGGCGAACACGTCCGCCTTCTTTTCGTAAGCCCGTGCCGATGCTATGCGCTCGATCATCGGGCCGATGTCGGTGCGCCCACCATTGACCTCTTCAAGCATGGGTCGACTCACCATGATCGTGTGCGGTTGAATCTCACCGGCCATCGTTCGGTGTAAAATTTCGCCGGCATGGCGACCGGTGTCGCGCATATCGATATGTGGATAGGTTTTGAACGACACAATGATGTCGGCGAGCGTACACATTTTATTGCTGACATTTGCATGTGGATCAAGCGTGATGGCAATTGGCATCTTCTCGCCCACCACGTTGCGGATACGCGAAAGCAACTCTCCTTCTCCATCTTCACAGAAATCAAGGTCCATGGCGCCATGCAACCCGAGGAGAAGGCCGTCGAAGGCGTGCTGCTTAATGACGGAAATGATTGGATCGCAGAGCCAGTTAAAGGTTGTTCGTCTAACTTTACCGCTTGGGCCTGCGGCTGCGCTGAGCACATGCTTGATATGCCAGCCATGCACACGACCGGCATCGAGGAAGCCAGCAAGTTCGGTATTTGCCTGGCCACGCTCGGCGATGGCTTCGGCGCCCATCAGAACATAGCGGTTTCTGAATGCCCGTTCATCCGTTTCCTGGAGACTAAAGGAGTTGGTTTCATGGGATATTTCGGCAGTCAAGACCTTGAACGGCATCAGATAATTCCTTAATAGTCATAATAATCGATTGGGTTGATGCAAAAATTCACTCACCTATCATACATAGCGGATAAAACCTTTAAAAAAGTTTAATCAAAGTATTACAGACGTCTGCTTTTTCGGTCTTCAACCAGTATGAGGTCATTCTGAATAAGTTTGCCCTTGCTTTTCCTGTATATCATAGATACAATATTTGTAGCTGTAAATATGGTAGGTCCAAATTTTGCCTGTCTAATTGCAATGAAATTGATAAGCTGGAGGCCGGTTTGCCAGGTGTGACAATCACACGCGATACGTTCCTCGAAGACAATCAGGGCCGAAGGTTTTCCGATGTTGCGAACGATCCGGATCAACCCTTTGACGCAGTCCTTGAATTCTTAAATGACCCCAACAGGCAGCGCCGGATGGAAGAGTCTGAGATCCACCACGACAGGCCGCCGTTGTCTGGCGTCGTCCGGGAGCTTGAATCTCATCCGGCCATCGAACCGTTTTTGGCAGACACACACACTCAGCGGGGTAAACGCTTAAGACAGGCTGTCGGTGTGGTCATACGAATGATCATGCAGGCCAGAGGTTGGCGGAAGACTGGCCGAAAAGGGTCGCTGGGGGTCAGGACCACCAAAAAGGGATTGGCCCCCAATCACAATACGGGCGGACTCGCATTCTGGTTTATCCGCGCCGAACGGTACGAGCGTGCTGAGGGAATGCCGTATATCTCAGTGCGTGAGCGATGCCAGAAACCATAGCCCATAGGCCATATTCCTCGAAAAACGAGTGTCGGGTGCAACTTTTCATTAGCATGGCCAACATCGCCGGACAGCACCGTAGCTTGGATAAAAATACAAGGCTGACCAAATAAAGGTGGCGTTATCAGATTAGCTGTAAAAAGCTCACATGATGGGCGATCCAAATAAATAGAAATCGCTCTTCTGACCGATACCTCCCTTGCACCGCGGCATGCGCGGGTCACCAGTTATTTTTACTTTTTCAATACGTTTTACAAATATCAACCAACCGGCAGCCTGAAGAAATGGTGGCTGCATGAAGCCCATTTGCCCATGTTGGGTGTTTCGGATGGCAACCCGGATCACGATGAGCGACTTGTTCCGAACACACCTGGCCTCAATGCAGATGATGCGTATGCGGAATTTTTTGCATGGAATTGATACCTTACGCTTAGAAATGTCAGTCTATTTTAATACTGCTATGTATGTTGGGAAAACAGAAAAAGGGGTATAGATAATGGCGATCGTGAATGAAACAGCCTTAGTTTATTGTGAAAATCAATTTGGATCAGTTGACGGGAAAACGGCTTCCGGGCTTGTCAGGCACTCTGAAACCTATACCATTGTCGGGGTAATTGATAGTTCTTTAGCCGGAAAGGATGCCGGGGAAGAATTGGGGGGAGAAAAAAATGGTATCCCCATTTTTGCCAATTTAAAGGATGCGTTGAGTAAACTTCCTGGCGTCCCGGACTGTTACATATATGGGAAGGCTCCTTTAGAAGCATCTATATCAATGGAAGAAAGGCATTTGGTTGTAGAAGCAATGGAAAATGGAATGGATATCATTAATGGCTTGCATCAGTTCTTTTCTGAAGATCGAGAGTTTGCCCATATGGCTGCCCGCAACGCAGTCCGCATAAAAGATGTCAGAAAACCGCCGCAATTAATCGATTTGCATGTATTCACGGGAAAAAGATCGGAAGTAACTGTTCCTGTGGTCGCCGTATTAGGGACCGACTGTGCCTGCGGAAAAAGGACGACTGCGGTTGAACTCAACAAGGCCTTGAACCGTCTCGGAATAAAATCGGTATTAGTGGCGACAGGCCAAAGTGGCTTGATGCAGGGGGCGATGTATGGGGTCGCGATCGATGCGCTTGTTTCCCAGTTTGTCGTCGGTGAAATAGAAAATGCGGTTGTTCAAGCGTTTTACATCGAGAATCCCGACATCATTTTAGTGGAAGGGCAGAGTGCCGTCAGCCATCCCGCTTTTATGGGCTCTCTCGGGATATTGAAAGGCAGCAATCCCGATGGCGTTATCCTCCAACATCCTCCCGCCAGGAAAACAAGGTGTGATTTTCCCAATTTGAAGATGCCTGCTGTCGAGAGTGAAATCAAACTGATTGAAGCGATTTCTCAAGCGAAAGTAATGGCTATTGCTTTAAGCCATGAAGACCTTTCAGATAAGGAAGTAACAGACATCATTGCAATTTATGAAAAAAGGTTCAAATTGGCAACCACAGATGTACTGAGCCATGGATGTCAAAAACTCGTTCAAGCCTTGAGTCATCAATTTCCAGAACTGAGACAACCAATCAAACAAAAGCGATTAATAAAAACCCCTGCAATGGCTGCCTAAGCGTTGTAACCGTAGGAAAAGAATATGAAAAAATTTTTGCCCAGGATTGAAATATCACTGCCTCAAATACGGGATAATGCCCGGATGCTATCCGACCTATATGGGCAAAAAGGTATTTCCATAATGGGAGTTTCCAAAGCGGTGCTTGGAGAACCTTCTGTTGTCAAGGCCATGATTCAAGGTGGTGCCAGATTTATTGCCGACTCTCGCATTGAAAACATTGAAAAGATGAAAGCGGCAGGAATATCAACTCAGTTTGTTCTGTTGCGAACGCCATTAAGTCAGGCGGAATCCGTGGTTCGAAGTGCAGACATAAGCTTAAATACTGAGCTTGATACACTTAAAAAGCTCTCCTATTATGCAAAAGCATGTAACAAAATCCATCAGGTGATTGTGATGGTTGAGCTGGGCGATTTGCGTGAAGGCGTACTTCCTCTCGATTTGTCTGAATTTATCCGGCATGTCATTTCTTTATCCCATATAAAAATTGTTGGCATTGGATGCAATCTGGCTTGTTACGGTGGTGTGAAACCGGCTGATAAAAATATGCATGCGCTATCTGAGCTTTTTGATGCCATAGAAGAAGAATTTCATCTTGGTTTAACAATTGTTTCAGGTGGCAATTCGGCCAATTATGAGTGGTATAGATCTACCAAAGATGTCGGAAAAATTAATAACTTCCGCCTGGGTGAATCGATCCTTTTAGGCCTTGAAACGGTGAACCGAAAAACAATCCCGGGATTGCACACGGGTGCTTTTCAGCTCGTTGCCGAAGTTATCGAGTCCAAGAAAAAGCCATCTCTTCCATTTGGAGAGATCGGCCAAGATGCTTTTGGAAATGTCCCCGTTTTCCAGGATCAGGGAATTCACCAGCGGGTGATTATTGCGTTGGGAAAGCAGGACATTTTGGTATCCAGCTTGAAATCGAATAACAGCTTTGAGATATTGGGTTCCAGCAGTGATCATATAATTCTTGACTGTAAAAACAAGCTCCTGAAGGTTGGGGACGAGGTCAACTTTAATCTGGATTACGGTGGTCTTCTCGCAGCAATGACATCCCCTTTCATTAAAAAGCGTTTTGTAAATAGAAAGGATCAGGCGCCGGCTGACTATTATTACCGAAAAGCGACCCACAGAATTTCTGCTTATTTAGCCAATTAAAAATGCGCTGGTGCTCGACGAAAACTTCGAAGCGATAGATGATACGTGCTCTTGGCCAGCATTGGGAATTTCAGGGTATAATTTGCGGCCACCAACTTAAATGGCATCTAAGAATCCAGGCCTTCTAGGTGCAGTGTTCCACGTTGCGTGAATGATTAGACGCCGTTTTATGACCTGAAATCAGATGGAGAGATATACTATGGAAATGTGCGTTCTTTGTGAGGAGCAATCAAAGAAAGTCCATACTGGCAAGCCGCATGAAAATTTAATAAAAGTGGATGATCCACGAATTTATAAAGGGGTAACTCCTGGCGGATTCAAGGAACAGGATTACCTTTGCTTAATATGTAAATCAAAGTTCTCTCACAGTACGAATAAGAACGATGTGAGATGGACGCTGTGGAGGGGGTAATTGGCAGGATTCGTTCATAATGCTGAGTGGTTACCAAAAAATAGAAGAAGCCTTCATTGCTGCCCGAGAGCATCAAACCCATGGAAGTGAACGCATCGATAAGCCCCAAAAAAGGTTCGGAAACGTTCTTTTGGCAGGCATGGCAAGCAGCAGCCTTTAGATGATAACTTGCGATCCTCAAGCGGAGAGTCGATAAAAAATGGATGATTCTACCAATCCAGACATAGCAGGATTAGCAAACTCCATCCGGGCACTGTTTGCTGCGATTTTGACTCGTGCCCTCAAGGATATTTTTAAGCCCACCTATAGTGACCAGGAAATTTACCAAACCCAAGCCTTGTACTGGTTGAAAGTAAACGACTTTGATTCTTTCACAAGTTTTATTAACATCTGTAATTATATAGAAATCGACGTCGATAAGATTCGTCATCGAGTAAATGTTGAATTGAGTAGGATGGAGTGTGGCCTACCCCACCATATCAAGTTCAATTTGGGCAATTACAAATTTCGGTCTGAACGCTCAAGCCGGCTGCCTGCTCAAGCGGCTGTCAGTCACTCGTATGGGTCTGAGTAGATTATAGCATTTTAAATGCTAAGCTTGGGCGGTCAAAATGGCACGTACCGAATGGCTACCTCACAAAAACAGACCCCACCGATTCGTGTGGTGTCCACCTACACCGTGAAAAGGCATTGAATTGGAAGGGCTCCATATATTGTGGGCCGCCAGAAAGCCGATCAGGTTGGGATTACCATTTGTAGATGCAGTTTGTCGTTCAAATCATGATGGTTGAGATACGCTGAGATTGGCTTGGGGCGGCAATGCTTGTCAATCATTGGAATGGATCGGTTGCCGATCAAGTGCTGGAACTCGAATGGGATGACCCGTCAAATACGTCCTGGCTATCCCATAAAAGCGAGCACAGCCATGCGAACATTATCCTTTGACACCTGATCGGCTGTCAGCTAAGCTATCTTATATAAAGTAGCGCGATTGTATACCTACCACTGCCCTGCTGACGCTCATGAACCCATGAGCCACATCCTCACATTTTGAAGGCTCCCGTTTAGCCGGCTGCGCCACATCCCTTTGGTTCGATACAAAAAGCAACCCAAAGCTCGGCTCGAATGCGAAAGGAGGCCGATATGACTGAGAAATCAAACGTCAACGTCCACAACGACGGCAAACCACAATGGTATCGGACCTTGTTGGAATTCCAACGACCGGACCGCAGAAAAGCGCTTTGGCAGATATGCAATACGTTTTCCCTGTATGCCTTTTTATGGTGCCTGATGGTCTTGAATCTTCGCTTGTATCAAAGTGTTTGGATTCACCTGGGGTTGATGGTGGTCGCCGCTGGTGTTTATGTGAGAATCTTTATTTTTTTTCACGACTGCTGTCATCAGAGCTTTTTCGCATCGCGCCGGGCAAACACGATTTTGGGGCACATCTGCGGGGTGCTGACATTTACGCCTTACGAGAGCTGGCGCCGGTCCCACGGAATACACCATAACACGGTCAGCGATCTGGACCGTCGAGGCCATGGCGATGTGTGGACCCTAACGGTGGAGGAATACATGGCAGCGTCCCTGCTCAAGCGCATTCGTTACCGTTTTTATCGAAACCCACTGATCATGTTCTTTCTCGGGCCGGCCTATCTCTTCCTGGTTGACTATCGGTTTCCCGGAAAGGGTGACCGGCGCAGGCAGATCAAAAGCCTGCATATGACCAATGCCGGCATTGCGCTCATTTTTATCGTCGCCTCCTGGCTGATCGGATGGCAGACGTATCTGTTGATCCAACTGCCCATCCTTGCTGTCGCCGGTGCCGGTGGTGTATGGTTGTTTTACATTCAGCATCAGTTTGAAGGGGTATACTGGGCACGCCATCGTGCATGGGATCCAATGAAGGCAGCACTGAAAGGCTCATCTTTTTATCACTTGCCCAGATTGCTGCAATGGTTTTCGGGCAACATCGGATTCCATCACATTCACCACGTGCGCCCTCGCATTCCCAATTACCATCTGAAACAATGCCACGATGTCATGGCGCCATGTCAGACAATCGTGATGCTTAATTTGCGCGACAGCCTGCGGTCGCTTCGGCTCAAGCTTTGGGATGAAAAACACAGCCGACTGGTGGGTTTTGGCGCTATCAACGGTTAGGGATCCGGTATCGGTGAACCTGTCAACGCTTATGTTTTTTTAATTTCCGGCATTATTGTATAGTTAATGACTGTCGCCGGAGGTGCCCCATGAACGAAGAAGCTGTTTTTCAATGGCCCATGCTGCTGGTTATTCTGGCGGCCCTGCTCTATTTCGAGTTGATGCGGCGGCTGGACAAGTACTGGGCCAACCGGACGCCCCTGTCGGATGAGGAGCGCCTGTGGAACCACGCCCGCAACCAGGGCATCAGCGAATATGACGTGTTCAGGAAGGCGGCGGCCACCTGGACGCTTGGCCCGGAAACCGCTCATTCGGATTTCAATGCCTATCTCAAAGATGGCATTCTGCCTCACTATGTCCGCGACTATTTGCGCAAGCTGACGACTTTATAGGCAGCCTGTCCATCCACGCACGATCGCTGGTCAAGCTTCCGACAGAGGAGATCCATGATGCCCGATGCATTGAGAACACCGGACGAACGCTTCGACGGTCTGCCCGATTTCCCGTTTCCCGCCAATTACCTGGACAACCTCGACGGCTTCGACGGGCTTCGCCTGCACTACCTGGATGTGGGTCCTCAAGCAGCCGGGACGACCTTTTTGTGCCTGCACGGCGAGCCGACCTGGAGTTACCTGTACCGCCGCATGATACCGGTCTTCACCCGGGCCGGGGGACGCGTGGTCGCACCCGATTTTTTCGGATTCGGGCGGTCGGACAAGCCGGTCGACCCATCCGTCTACCATTTCGATTTCCACCGCAATACGCTGCTTGCCCTCATCGAACAATTGGACCTGACCGAAATTACCCTGGTCTGCCAGGACTGGGGAGGGATCGTCGGACTGACCCTGCCGATGGCGATGCCTGAGCGATTCTCCCGTCTGCTGGTCATGAACACCACCCTCGCTTCGGGTGATCACCAGCTCTCCCGGGGATTTGTCGAGTGGCGGGCCTGGGTCAAAAAGAACCCCGACCTCTCTCCGGGACGACTCCTCCAACGGAGCTGCCCCCAGCTGTCCCCGGCCGAATGCAGCGCCTACGATGCGCCGTTTCCCGACGGGCGCTATAAAACAGGCGTACGGCGATTTCCGGAAATGGTGCCGGATCACCCCGATGCCCGCGGCGCCCGGCTGTCCCGCGATGCCAGGCGCTGGCTGGGCCAATCCTGGCGCGGCCGGTCGTTCATGGCCATCGGCATGCAGGATCCGGTCTTGGGCGCGCCGGTGATGCGGGCGCTGAAAAACGACATTCACAATTGCCCCGACCCCATGGAAATTGCCGATGCGGGACACTTCGTGCCAGAATGGGGTGAAGTTGTGGCTGAAAACGCCCTGGCCGCATTCAACCGTTGAGAAACCGATGAAAATAGATTAAAACCACACCATCCGTTGTCTGGAACGACGCGATCATATAAACGGTCCCGGCCGTCAACCCCCATTGCCTGGCGTGCTATCATGAAACCTGTTTCCTGCCTGATCGTTTGTTTTTTTTGCTTCGTTGTCAACGCTGCCTTTCATTCGGCCATGGCGCAGGACGCAACCGCAGACCCGCTGATCAGCCTGACGGCCCAGAACGAACCCCTGGGGGATGTGCTTGAAACCATCGCCCGGGACACCGGGTACCGGTTCAACCTCAACGGCAAGTGGAAGGAACATCGGGTCAGTGCCACCATCAACCGCCTGCCGCTGGAAAAAGGGCTCAAGCGCCTGCTGCGCAGCCTGAATCACTCGATCGTCTGGGAGTCGGACAGGACCGTCACCATCACGGTGTTCGGAAAAGCCGAAGCCGGCAGTGACGGCGGCGCCATTTCGTTTTCGTCGCCGCCCCAGAACTACCAGGAAGAAAACGAACCGGTTGCCGAAACAGAGCCTGAACCGGCAGCGGACCCGGAACCGGCAGAAACCGAAGCCGCTGCGACAGAGGAGGCCAGCCCTGAAGCGGGCGAAGCCGCCTCGACCCCCGAGGCGGCCATTCCGGGTGACCCGTCTGCAGCGGAAGGGGCCGTGCCAGGCAATCCACCTGCCGTGGAATAATCCATCTGCCGCCGAGGCCGGCCACCCGATTCCTGCCCGTCGACTCCCCCATCCATCTTTCCAAGCCGCAGTCCGCACCCCTGCGTCCCCACCTTTTAGGCCCCCGGGATAGCCTTTTCGGGGTTCAGTGCTTAACTTCGAGAAAGCTGACGATCAAAAACACCACGCCGGCCATCCGTGCAAGCCGTTCAGGCGAGATCACCGGGCAATGCGATGGCGGTGTTGCCTATGCCGACGGGCGAAGGGACCAATCAGGATGAACCTGCTCGAATCAACCGATTTCATTGCACCCAGCCAGGCCTTTGCGGAAACACAGGGGGGGCTGGACGCGCTTCGTTTCGACAACCGCTTCACCCGTAACCTGCCTGCCGATCCCGACAGTCAAAACCGGCGCCGCCAGGTGACGGGCGCCTGTTATTCCCTGGTCAAGCCCACGCCCGTGGCAGCGCCCCGGCTGGTGGCGTATTCGCGGGAGGTGGCCGACCTGCTGGGTCTGTCAACACAGGCCTGCGAATCGGATGCATTCGCCCAGGTGTTCACCGGCAACCGCCTGCTGCCGGGCATGCAGCCCTTTGCCATGTGCTACGGCGGTCATCAGTTCGGCAACTGGGCCGGACAGTTGGGCGACGGACGCGCCATCAACCTGGGCGAAATCGTCAATGGGCACGCGCAGCGCTGGATGCTGCAGCTGAAGGGGGCCGGTCCCACGCCGTATTCACGAACGGCCGACGGCCTGGCCGTGCTGCGTTCGTCGGTGCGCGAGTTCCTGTGCAGCGAGGCCATGTTTCACCTGGGCGTGCCCACCACCCGCGCACTGAGCCTGACCCTGACCGGTGAGGAGGTCGAGCGGGACATGTTCTACGACGGTCATCCCGAATTGGAACCCGGGGCCGTGGTCTGCCGGGTGTCGCCGTCTTTCACGCGCTTCGGCAGCTTCCAGATCTTTGCCGCCCGGGGTGAAACGGACGTGTTGAAGCAGCTGGCGGACCATACGATCCGCACCGATTTTCCCCACCTGGGCGAACCGTCGCCGGATGTCTACCAGCAATGGTTTGCGGAGGTGTGCCGCCGCACCGCCGACATGGTCGTCCACTGGATGCGGGTGGGATTCGTTCACGGTGTGATGAACACGGACAACATGTCCATTCTCGGTCTGACCATCGACTACGGGCCCTATGGTTGGCTGGAAAACTACGACCCCGACTGGACGCCCAACACGACCGACGCCGCCGGGCGCCGCTACCGCTTCGGCCATCAGGCGGCCATCGCCCAGTGGAATCTCGCCCAGCTGGCCAATGCCATCTATCCGCTGATCGGGCAGGCCGAGCCCCTGCAGGCGGTGCTGGACGATTACGTGAACATATACCAGGAGGGCTGGCGGCAGATGATGGCCCGCAAGCTGGGATTGAAGGCATACGATCCGGCAACGGACGAGGCGTTGATCAGCGAACTGCTGGCCCTATTGCCCCTGGTCGAAACCGACATGACCATCTTCTTCCGGCGGCTCGCCCGGCTGAATGGGGACGGACCCTCCCCGGCGGCAGACGATGATGACGCGCTCATGGCCGTACTCATGGACGCCTATTACGTTCCCGCCCAGTTGACGGATTCCGTGCGCAGCCGGACTGCCGGCTGGCTTCGGCGCTACCTGGAACGGGCCGGCCGGGACCCTGTTTCCCCGCAGACCCGGCGACGTCGCATGAATGCGGTCAACCCCAAGTACGTGCTGCGCAACTACATGGCGCAAATGGCCATCGACAAGGCCGAACAGGGCGATTTTTCGATGATCCACGACCTGCTCGACCTGCTGCGCCGTCCCTACGACGAACAGCCGGGAAAGGAGGAATTTGCCGCCAAGCGGCCGGACTGGGCCCGCCACCGCCCCGGCTGTTCGATGCTGTCGTGCAGTAGCTGAAGTGGTGAAACGAATGATTCCAAGGTGATTCCCGCGCCGGCGGAGAGCCGGCCCGCCTTCGACAGACCTGCCCGATGCGGCGCCGCTTGCCCAACGCCCGCCATCCGGCCAAAGGAGAACCGTATGCGTGACAAAGCCCAGCCCGGTAGCCCGAACCCGGACCTGAAGTGCCCGGAGTGTCGTGCCGAACTGAAGCGGCGCCGATCGCGCCAGGCAGACCAGTGCGAGATGGTCTGCGGGGGATGTGGACAGATCTTCGATGTGTGCGATGCAGACACGGTCGACCGGCTGAAAACACCGCAAAAAGAGTGATCATCTATTTTTGGTGAACGCTTAAAGAGTTGCCTTTCCGAAAGATTCACAACACGTTTGAGCTCAAGGCTTGCGAATCCTGAAGAATGAAGCGTACTTTCTGTACGCCGTAGTGATGAGGGATGAAGCGTAACGCTGATATCGGGCTTGTTGTGCACCTTTCGTTTATGCAACGGCGTCGGCGATGGCCTCAAACGCACGGATCAGGGTAAGATCGATATTCGCATCCTCCGGTGCTGCCTGGGCGGACACCTTGGCGATGACCACCTCTCGTTGCGGGTCGATCCACAGCCACTGCCCATGAATGCCGATTGCACCGATTACGCCCGATGGGCTGCCGGCCTGATACCATTGGCTGCGGTAGCCGCCGCTGGGAAACATCTGGTAGAACTCGCCTTTCTTCCAGGGGCCCCGGTCGCCGCCGCCGCGAATGTCCTCTACCCACCAATCGGGCACGATGCCGTTGCCCCCAAGGCGCATCATCTCGCCCAGGCGGGCCAGATCGCGGGGAAGCGCACAGATTCCGCCTGCCGTGCGCGGCGACCCGATCGCATCGACGGTTACATAGGCCCTGGCTTCAGCCCCCATCGGCTTCCAGATCAGGTCGGAAAACAGGCTGGCAAAATCGCGTCCCGAGGCCCGCTCGACCAGCCAGCCCAGCAGATCGGAATTCGGTGAAAGATAGCGAAAGACCGTTCCGTGGGGTTCGGCTGCCGGCCGCAGGGAGGCCAGGAAGTCGTGCAGGGTGCCGGCGTCTGCTCCCGGCTCGGCCGGGTTCCAGAGCATGGCGCGCCGGTAGCGGGCGAAGTCGCCCGACTGGTCCAGGTACGCTTCGGAGAATGACGAGCTGACCGTCATGTCGAGCACATGGCGTACCGTGCAGTCCCCATAGGCGGAACCGGACACCTCCGGGATGTACCGGGTCACCGGGCTGTCCGGGTCGATGCATCCCCGGTCGGCCAGGATTCCGGTCAATGCCCCGGTAAGGGACTTGCTGACCGAGAAGAGGATATGCGGGCTGTTCCCGTCATAACCGCGCAGATAGCGTTCAGCCACTATCCGCCCCCCCCGCAGGACCACCAGCCCCCGGGTGGCGGTTGTATCGAGCACTTCCGTCAGTCGCCGCTCGTGCCCGTGCTGGTCTTCGAAAACGACGGCGTCTATGGATTGCGGGTCGGCTGACAGGTCGCCGGTTCGCCCCGGCGGGTCGATGAAGGCAACCGGGATGATTTGGTCTACCCGATGAAAGGACTGCGTGCTGAACGGCGCCGTTCGCCAGTTGGCCAGGGTGACCGTCGATTCCATGTTTTCCTCACGTTGCGGGTCGTCGGGATGGGGAAACGAGAACAAGAGGATCCGGAACCGGATCCTCTTGTGTATTAGACCGTAAGGTTGATCGTGCGCCGGAAGGCTACTTGGTCAACTCCGTCCAGATAGCGGTGTAATACTCGGTGGCTTCTTTGGAGCAGGCGGGGAAAAACATGCCGGCATCCTTGAACTCGTCGGGAATATTGATCGCCGACGCGGTTTTCATCTCCTCCGGCATAAACGCTTCCGAACCGCTGATGCCGTTGGCATAACGGGCAAAGATGGAATTCAGGGCGGCATTTTCCGGCGCCATGATGAAGTTCAGGAATTTTTTGGCATTCTCGACGTTTTTGGCGTCTTTCAGCACAATCGCATTGTCCATCCAGATTTCGTAGCCTTCACGCGGGTAACCGAATTTGATCGACGGTTTGGCCAGCCCCGCACGATAGACCGCGCCATTCCAGTAGAGCGCCGCGGAAAAGTCGCCGCGCGGCATCTTCTCGGTCAGGCCATAGTCAAAAGACACCCATTTGGGCTTGGCGGCCATCAGGAGATCGCGCGCCTTTTTCAGTGCCGCTTTGTCGGTGGTGCAGGGCTCGCTGCCGATATACTTCAAGGCCATCCCCATCACATCGCCCATCTCGGGTGCCATGTTGATCTTGCCCACCAGCTCCTCCGGCGGATCGAACACGACGGCAGAGGTGTTCGGGTCACCCTTGTAAACGGAAGTGTTCACGGTGATGCCCACGGTACCCCACTGCCACGGCACGGTATACTTGCGGCCGGGGTCGAAGTCAGGGTTCTTCCAGCGTTCGGCGACGTGCTTGAAGTTCTCCATCTGATCCGGGCGAACCTCGAGTGCCAGCCCCTCTTCGAGAAACACCTTCACGTAGTTGGCTGACGGGACCACGATATCGAAGCCGTGTCCGCCGGCTTTGACCTTGGCCAGGGCGGTGGTGTTCGAGTCGTAGTCGGTGATGGTGACCTTGACGTTGTAGGTTTCCTCGAATTTTTTGATCAGGTCCGGACTGGTGTAGTTCCCCCAGTTGTAAAGGTTCAATTCACTCGAATGCACAACACCCGCAAAGAAGAGCCCGACTGCGGCAACGACTGCAAAAACCAGATTGTTCTTCATTGTGAAACCTCCCTTGTTGTAGTTGGAATGCTGCTGCTGATTATCTTCGACTTGCAAAAAGACTATTTCCCGAACTTCCTCTCGATGAAAAACAACACACACACCACCAGGATCGACAGCCCGAGCAACAGGGTGGAGATGGCATTGATCTCCGGCGTGATCACCCGGCGGAGCTGGCCCAGCATGTAGGTCGGCAGGGTTTCCTGTCCGGATGATTTGACGAATTCGGTGATCACCACGTCATCCAGGGAGATGACGAAGGCCAGCATGGCCCCGGCGATGATTCCCGGCCAGAGCAGGGGCAGCGTGATGCGCCAGAAGGTCTTCCAGGGGGTGGCGTAAAGGTCGGCCGCCGCTGTTTCCAGAATCAGATCCATGCTTTCCAGGCGAGCCCGGATGGGCAGGTACGCGAACGGAATGCAAAAGGCGGTATGGGCAATGACGAGGTAAACCATGCCCTGGATGCCGGTCAGCGATTTGATCATCGCAAAGAGGATCAACAGCGCCACGGCGGTGACGATTTCCGGTACCATCAGCGGCTGGTTGATCATGGCGTAGATCGCCGTCAACCCCTTGAAGGGGCGGGTGCGGGTCGTTCCGAGCGCCGCCATCGTCGCCAGTATGGTCGAATAGACCGATGCCTGCGCGGCCAGATAAAGCGAACGGATCGTCGCGTCCTGCACGGCTTCATTCCCCCAGGCCGCCACATACCACTGCAGGGAAAATCCCTCCCACAGGGAGATGTATTTGCCCGCATTGAACGAATAGACAACCAGGGTGATAATCGGGGCGTAAAGCATCACGAAACACAGGCCCGCGATCGTGCCGAACCCCGGCTGGGCTTTCAGGGAAAAGGGCGGGCGTTTCCGTTTAAAAGCGATCATTGCATGCTCCCCGAATGGCGCTGCGTCGACCGGACATACATTAACAGGGCGGCCATGACCAGGGCCAGCAGGGTCACGGAGAGCGCGGCGCCCAGCGGCCAGTTGCGGCCTGCACCGAACTGCAGCTCGATCAGGTTGCCCAGCATCATCTTCTTGCCTCCGCCCAGCACCCGCGGGGTGACAAATGCGCCCAGCGAGGGGATGAACACCAGGATGGATCCGGCAATGATCCCCGGCTTGACCAGGGGAACGATAACCCGGCGCAGCACTTTACGGCGGGAGGCGTAAAGGTCGTACGCCGCCTCGACCAGGTTGAAATCCAGTCGCTCCATGGATGCATAAAGCGGCAATACCATCAGCGGCAGGTATACATAGGTCATGCCGACCATGATGGCGAAATCGGTGTAGAGCATCTGGATCGGCTTGTCGATCACCCCGAGCATCTGCAGGCCGATATTGATCAGCCCCTCGTTGCGGATGACTTCAAGAATGGCAAATGTGCGGATCAGCAGGTTCGTCCAGAACGGAACCGTGATCAGGAACAGCCAGAAGCTTCGGGTCTCCCGCGGTCGGGTGGCGATGACATAGGCGGTCGGAAAGCCGATCGCCAGGGTGATCACGGTGGTCATGAACGACAGCCGGACCGACCGCCAGAGGATCTTCATGTGCGCGTCGGCCAAGGTGGTCGTGCCATCGAAAATATCACGGAAGAAAACCACGTTGAACCAGGCGTCGGTCGAAAACGTCCAGACCACGCCGCCGTATTCGCCGGCGCCCAGAAACGAATAGACCAGTACGATCAGCAGCGGTCCGGAAGCCGCGGCGGCCAGAACCACCAAGGCCGGCGCGCTGAGCAGCCAGTTCCTCCTGACCCTTTTTCGCTGCATGTCCCTGACCGGACCGGATGCGGTCTTCGTGTTTTTCACATCAGGACCTCAACATTTGAACCGATTCGGGCTTGAAGACGACGCTGACCGGTTGCCCGACTTCAAAGGCTTCCGTCACTTTACATTGGTTCTGGCTTCGCGTCACGAACATCGTCTCATCCGGCAGGCGGATGTGATAATGGGTATCCGTGCCCAGATAAACGATGTTCTCGAGTACTCCCTGCAGATCGCCTCCGTCGTCCGATCGTGGAAAGATCTGGGTGTATTCCGGCCTTACCACGACAGTCACCCTGCCGTCGGGAACCATGCCGTCGGGAATCGCCGCACTGACTTCGCGCCCGGATGAAAGCCTCAGCCGGGCGCGCCGATCATTCACCGCGAGAACGTCGGCGGAAAGAAAGTTGGACTTGCCAATGAAATCGGCCACGAATCGCTCGGAAGGCTGGTTGTATATCTGGCGGGGGGTGCCGATCTGCAGGATCCGGCCGGCGTGCATCACGGCAATCCGGTCGGACATGGTCAGCGCCTCTTCCTGGTCGTGGGTCACGAAGATAAAGGTGATGCCGGTGTCGTGCTGCAGCTGCTTCAGCTCGATCTGCATCTCCTTGCGGAGCTTGTAGTCCAAGGCCGAAAGGGGTTCGTCGAGCAGCAGCACCTGGGGGCGCGGGGCCAGGGCCCGGGCCAGTGCCACGCGCTGCTGCTGCCCGCCGGAAAGCTGATCGGTGCGGCGGTCGCGAAGCGCCTCCATCTTGACCAGCGCCAGCATGTCGCCAACCGTTTTTTCAATGAATTCATTTGGCTTTCCCAGCATCTCGAGGCCGAAGGAGATGTTTTTGGCGACCGTCATGTGCGGAAACAGGGCATAATTCTGAAAGACGGTGTTGACCGAACGCTGGTTGGGCGGCAGGTGTGAGATCTCCTCACCCCTGAGCAGGATGGCGCCCGAGGTCGGTTGGTCAAAGCCGGCAATCAGGCGCAACAGGGTCGTCTTGCCGCACCCCGACGGTCCCAAGAGGGTAAAAAATTCGTTTTCCCGGATGGTGAGAGAAACGTCATCAAGTGCCAGAACCTTGTTTTTGCCTTCGCCAAACACTTTGGTGACGCGTTGGGCACTGATGGCCGCCGGCAGGGAATGTTCAGCGTTTTCTTGTCCTGTTCCCTGCTTTTCAACCATGCGGACCTCTCTTTTTGTTGCCGGTCGTTCTTTTATTGACGACTAACAAGATTGGTTAATCGTGGCTCTGCGAAATGATGATCGTAGCGCGGAGGTTGAAGGACTATGGGAAAGAAGTGAGGGCTTTCTTTTCACGCAAGTGAGCATATCGGACCGGTATTTCCGTGTCAATCCTCTTTTTCCTGCCGGTCAACGGACCGCCGGGAAGCGCCGCTGATCTGCGGTCGCCCGCGCCTCGACCGGATCGGGCCCGGCCGGCAGGCTTGTGCGATCCCGAACCGGATGACGGCCCGGCCGTATGTGCATCGGCAGGGGAAAGGACGCGTTGCGGATTGTCGGCGCGGAAGCAACAGGCGCCTTGACAAACGTATCGCGGGCGGTTGAAAATGAACGCGACGCCATGTGGCAATCTCTCTTTTTACGACGCGAGCATCGCAAACCATGACCCGGACGGTTGTCATCCTCCTCACCGTTGTTTTCTGCCTGACCGCCCTCGCACCGGTCCGTGCCCAGGATTCCGCTGCGGGCCATCCCCTCGATTCACACCTGACCGACAGCTACGCCGACGATCTGGACGGGCTGCTGGAGAGAAAATATATCCGCATTCTGACCACCTATAACCGGACCAATTTCTTCCTGGCGCACGGCAAGATTCGCGGTTTCGAGTATGCCCTGCTCAGGCAATACCAGAAGGCCTTGAACAAGGGGGTCACCCGACGGG
>NZ_JBUOIV010000008.1:0-131468 GCF_055467485.1 Desulfosarcina sp.
ATAAAACCATATGATCTGGCAATGCTGCCAAGGTTGATCAGGTGAAGTGCCGTCAAGGTAGTAAGGCCTCCGCTTTTTGTAAATTTCGTATAGAAACCGGCAAACATAGGCAGAGGCAACGAGGTGCTTTTTTTGCCCCCCACCCCATAGATTCATTCCAGTAAAGGATTCTTACCTGTCGGCTTTCTTTTCCCACCGCCTCAGGGATTCATCGATAAGGCGTCGAACAGCTTCAGACCTGGCGGGGATGCGGTTGGTGTAACGGTAATCGTCAATCCGTTCCAACAGATCATCATCGAGGGTTAAAAGGATTTGTGGCTTTCTGGTTGGCATATTCCTATTTAAATCGACAGATCGAAAAAAATCAACATATATATTGACATGTACATAAATAAAACTATAAGGTTATATAACATAATAAACGTATATTTATTATAACCCGTGATAGGCAACCGGAGCCGCAAACCGGATTTACTGTCCGGCTTCACTGGCGAAACTTAGGGAGAGAGCGAGGGACTTTCATGGCTAAAAGCAAGATGAAGGGCGTCACAAGCAGCACACGCAATGGTGTTGAATATTGGTATGCCAGGGTGGGTGGTCAAAAAAAGTATTGTGGAAAGGATGCTAAAGGCCGTGAACTTGCGTATGCGGCTAAGTCGAAGGATGTCGCCCGCTCATATGAAAACAAAGAAGTCAATGCCGGGTTGAAGGTCAAGCGAGCAAAATTCAAGACGGTCAAAGATATTTGTAACTGGTATATGACCCTGCCGGCCAGTCAGAAAAAAAAATGCTACGAAAGGGATCTTGTGAGCGCCCAACATATCCTTGGATACTTTGGGCGGAAACCAATCAACGGCATTGACCCGATCCAGCAACAAAAATATCGATCTTTCCGTGAAGGGCAGGGGGTTGTATCTGCAACGGTGGACATTGAATTAAAGCTCTTGTCAAGGGTCTACAATTTAGCCCTCAAGTGGAAAAAGATACCCCATGAAGTGATGCCGGGCGAATTTGTAATTCTAAAAGACAGCGCACCACGACGACCGATAACACCTAAAGAGTTGCGAACCCTGCTGGGTAATTCCAATCCTACCTTTCAGGATGTATTGATCTGTGGGTACGAATCGGCAATGCGGGTATCTGAAATATGCGAACTCACAGCCGGTAAGGTGAAACTAAATATAAAGCATATTTCCGGACAGATTTTAGATTATATCAGCCTTGGAGTTTTCGACACCAAAAATAAAACACAGCGAAACATCCCGATAAGCCCAAGGTTGAAAGAAGTTTTAGAGCGCAGGGTAGCGGGCTTGGATGATAATGATTATGTTTTCACCAATACAAAAAGCAATAAATACCACCGATTTTCAGTAACAGCCAGATTGCGGGCGGTATGCAAAAAAAGCGGTATTCCTTATGGTGACAAGGCCATGAACGCCAGCGGTGAACGTATCGGGATAGTATTTCATAGCCTCAGACATGCCCGGATAACTGAATGGGTGAGGGCTGGTTACTCCGATGAAATAATTCGGATGGCGTCTGGACATAAATCCTTGGATGCCTACCGAAAGTATGTGCACCTTGATCCATCTGCGGTAATGCGGTTGGTCGAAAATATCCAAAACGGAACAAAAACGGAACAAAACCTGCGCGAAGCCCCTAAAATTGGGGTTGCGCACTGACCCGTGGGGCCAGATAACTGAGGACGGAGGACGGAGGACAGCGGACTGGCGTCGGCTAGTGGATGACGGAATCGGGGGGCGATCGTCATTCTTGACTTCAGACATCCGATATCAGACGTCCGTATTTTTCTATTGACACCTTTTAAAGTTTGGAATACCTAAATTTTTACGAGACGTAAAATTTTCATTGCTTCACGGAGTTCCAATGGCAACGATCAACATTCGCAAGATGCAAGTCAACCAAGAGGGTACCATCGCCAGCGTCAAGGTTGGCGGTGAACTGGGGCGCCGGCTCCGGGATATGGGGCTGGTCCCGGGAACGACAATCAAGATACAAGGGCGGGCACCGCTTTTCGATCCGGTGGCCTTGCGGGTTAAAGGCTTTACCTTGACCCTCCGCAATAACGAAGCCGATCTCATCGACGTCGAGGTTAACGGATAACAATGAATTTTTGTGTCGCACTGGGTGGTAATCCCAACGCCGGGAAGACCACCCTTTTTAATGCGCTGACCGGATCAAGGCAGCACGTGGGCAATTATCCCGGGGTGACGGTGGACCGTAAGGAGGGCCGCTACCTGCAAAACGGCCATGATATGCGCATCGTGGATCTTCCAGGCACCTATTCGCTCACCGCCTACAGTGTCGAAGAAGTGGTGGCCAGGGATTTCCTGGTCAACGAACGCCCCCGGGTGACGATCAATATCGTCGACGCGTCCAATCTGGAACGCAACCTTTACCTGACGATCCAGTTCCTTGAGTTGGGGATTCCCACCTGCGTGGCCTTGAACATGATCGATGTGGCCAGGGGCCGGGGTATCGAGATCGACGATAAAAAGCTTTCCCGCCTGCTCGGTGTGCCGGTCGTACCCATCGTGGCCCGCAGCGGGTTTGGGAAAAAGGCCTTGATGGAAGCTGTGGAAGCGGTAGCCGACACACCCCAACTCCAACCCCTGCGGGTTTCTTACGGCCCTGACCTGGAAACCGCGATTCAGAAGATGGAAAAGATTATCAGCGGGAGCCATTTTCTCACGGACCTTTATCCGCTGCGCTGGATTGCCATCAAGTATCTGGAAAACGACGAGCAGATCCTTGAAAAGGGAAGGGAAACGGACCCGCAGATCGCCGCTGCGCTGGAGGTCATCACCCGCGACGTGGGTGCCCACATCGAAGAAACCCTGGAGACGTATCCGGAAGCAATGATCGCCGATCACCGTTACGGATTCATCAGTTCCATTCTCAAACAGGGGGTGGTCAGGGAGCACCAAGACAGGAACCGGCTTTTTTTGTCCGACCGCATCGACAAGGTCCTGGTTAACCGCTTTGCCGGTCCCATCATCATGCTGCTGGTGCTCATGGGCTTGTACCAATTTGTTTTCACCTACAGCGAAGTGCCTGTCGCCTGGTTCGAAAGAGCTTTTGAATGGCTTTCGGACATGGCTTCCGCCACCCTGTCGGACGGGCTGCTCAAGTCCCTTGTCGTCTCCGGTATCATCGACGGTGTGGGCGGTGTACTCGGTTTCGTGCCGCTGATTATGTTCATGTTCTTCGGCATCGCCTTGCTGGAAGATTCTGGATACCTGGCGCGGGTGGCCTTCATGCTCGATCGGGTCTTCCAGGTATTCGGGCTGCACGGCAGTTCGGTGATGGCCTACATCGTCTCCGGCGGGATTGCCGGCGGTTGCGCGGTGCCCGGCGTGATGGCCACCCGGACCCTGCGATCGCCCAAAGAACGCATCGCCACGCTGCTGACGGCGCCGTTCATGAACTGTGGCGCCAAACTGCCCGTATTCGCCCTGCTCATTGCCGCCTTTTTTCCTTACAGCCAGGCCCGGATGATGTTCATCCTCACCCTGATCTCCTGGGCCGGGGCCCTGCTGGCGGCCAAGTTCCTGCGGATGACCGTGGTCACCGGTGCGTCCACCCCTTTTGTCATGGAACTGCCTCCCTATCGCCTGCCGACGTTCCGGGGATTGATGATCCATACCTGGGAACGGACCTGGCAGTATGCGAAAAAGGCCGGAACCGTGATTCTGGGCATTTCCGTGCTGCTGTGGGCGTCCATGACCTTTCCCCGCCTGCCCGCCTCGCAGGTTGACACCTATGCCGGCCAGCGCAGCGGGATCGTGTCGACGGCGGCACCCCAGGTAGTTGAAGAACTCGAAACCGCAACGGAATCTGAGCCTCTCTCGGCTGCCGCCGCTGAATTGAAGGCCGAGCTGCTGGCCGTGGATGCCCGACAGGCCGGTGCTGCCCTGCGCCACTCGCTTGCTGGCCGTGTCGGCACCCGCATAGAATCCGTCACCCGCTATGCCGGCTTTGACTGGCGCACGAACATCGCCCTGCTGGGCGGGTTTGCCGCCAAGGAGGTGATCGTCTCCACTCTGGGGACGGCGTATTCATTGGGTGCGGTGGACGCCGAAGCCGCTGACAGCCTGGCCGTCAAGCTGGCTGCCGAACCGGGATGGCGCCCCCTCACCGCCTGGAGTCTGCTGATATTTGTCATGTTCTACGCCCCCTGTTTTGTCACGGTGGTCTGTATCGCCAGGGAATCCTCTTGGAAATGGGGTGCATTTTCCATGCTTTTCAACACCGCCCTGGCCTTTTTCCTGGCCGCGACGGTCTACCAGGCCGGTGCTGCCCTCGGATACTGATATCCGGGCGCCAATCGTTGACCGGCCGCGGAAACGCATTCCGATATTAAGGTTTTGAACCATGGAAACACTGATTGTCATATTGATCGTCGCTGCCGCCGCCGTCTATGTGGGACGGGTTTTCTACAAAGGCTTCAAGCAAAAGGACGGCTGTGCCTGCGGCTGCACCTGCTGCAGCATCGCGGATTCATGCAGCCAGCCGACGACCGGCAACACGGGTGACGCCACTGTGGCCAAGGAGGGTCGGTAGCGCTTCGGCCGCCGGTTTGCCGTCCAATGCCGCCAATGAGCCGGTTTTAATATTGACTCCGGATTTTGACTCTTCTATCATCTACGGCTCAATCTCCAGCAGTGCGACATCCCGCCGGTGGATGCACCATATCAGTAGAATCGGTAACGAGGTGAGATCCTTGACGCCGGCGAAACCATTGCGGCAAAGAGGCCTGGCCCATGGGAAAATGCGTAATCGTAATCGTGTGGGTGACCATGATGGTGCATTCAGCCTTCCTGCCCGCTATGGCTGCAGACAACGGGCAGGATGTTCTGGGCATCATTACCGGTGACGTGAAAAGCACCGCTCACCAGATCGGGATGGATTTAAAAGCGCTGGTCAGGCGCAGCAACATTCACCTGGCGGTATTCGATTCGCGCGGGTCTGTAGAGAACATCTACGCCGTATACCAGCGCCCCGGCAATCATATGGGCCTGGTGCAGTCGGACGTGCTTGCCTTTGTGGCCAAGGTCGACAACGATCATCGGCTCAGGCTGATCGCCGATAAAATCAAATGGGTCCACCCGTTGTACAACCAGGAGATCCACATCCTCGGCAAAGAGGAGATCCGCAGCTTCAGCGACCTCGCCGACAAGCGGGTGGCCATCGGCCACGTGGAGAGCGGCGCCTACCTGACCAGCCGGCTGATTTTCGAGATCTCGGGCGTTCGGCCCCGTCAGATGGCGGCCATCGGTGATTCCCTGGCGCTGGCAGCGCTTAAAGCCGGCAGCATCGATGCCATGGTAACGGTAGACGGGTTTCCGGTTGAGCGCCTGGCGCTCGAGGTTGCCCCGGCAGACGGATTGCACCTGATCCCGGTTACCCACGAGGGTGTCCGCTCCTTCTACCCGGCATCCCGGATTCCCGCGGGCACTTATCCCTGGCAGACGACCGATGTGGATACCGTGTCGGTCATGGTCGTGCTGGTGGCCTATGATTTTCGCAATCACTACTGCCACACCATCGGGAATGTGGCCTGGCTGATCAAGGAGAACCTTGACTGGCTTCGATTCAACGGCCATCCCAAATGGAAAACGGTGGATTTGAGCGAACCGGTAAGCGGGTGGGAGCAATACCCGTGCGTGACCGATTTCACTTCAACCAGCGTTGAAGCGGAAACCGGATCATCGCCGGCTCGCAAGCCAAACCCGGTGGCCGATGCCATCGAGGCGGTGTTTCGCCCCTGACACGCCGAAACGGAAACAACGATGTACGAATCTTTTTATGGCCTGACCAAAAAACCCTTCCAGATCACCACGGATCCCAGTTTCCTGTGGATGGGCAAAAAACACCGCGAGGCCCTCTCCACGCTCAAGTACGGGGTGATGGACAACAAGGGATTTTTGCTGTTGACCGGCGAGGTGGGTACTGGCAAGACGACCTTGATCAACCGACTGGTGGAGGATATCCATGGCAAGGCCTACACGGCCAAGATTCCCGATCCGGGGCTGAGCAAGTACGATTTTTACCGCATGGTTTCCCGATATTTCGGGCTTCCCATCGAAGTGCGAACCAAGAGCGACTTCATCGAGCCCTTCAGCCGTTTTCTCAACGACGCCCACGAAGAAAAGAAGTCGGTCCTGCTGCTCATCGACGAAGCCCAGCGACTCAAGCACGACCTGATGGAGGAGATCCGCCTGCTGTCGAACCTTGAACGGCAGGATGCCAAACTGCTCAATATCTTTTTCGTGGGTCAGAGCGAATTCAACAGCATCCTGCTCCAGCCGGAAAACCGGGCCCTGATGCGCCGGATCACCATCACCTACAACATCGATCCGCTGGACCAGGCAGAAACCTGCGCGTACATCCGCCACCGCCTGAAAACCGCCGGCGCCGGATACGACATCTTCTCCAGTGCGGCCATGGAGGCGGTGTTCGATTTTTCCAGAGGGTATCCCCGGCAAATCAATATCATCTGCGACCTGGCCATGTTTTTTTCCTCACAGGTGTCCCGGCGGACCATCAGCCGCAAGATCGTCGATCAATGCCGTGAGCGAATATCGTTTAGCGTGGATGAATTGCCGTCGGAAACCCGAACCAATCACCGGGCGCCTGCGCCGACAAACCATTACCAGCCTGCCCAACGAAATCGCCGGCGGTGGCTTTCCGCCGCGCGTGTGCTGGGAGCCGCAGCGGTATTGCTGTTGATAGGCAGCGGCGTCTATTTTTTACCGGATCCTCTGAAAGACAGCGCCGGACAGTGGGTCCGTGAAACCTATCGGACCTATTTCCCTGGTTCCGGCAACCCCTCTGCAATGGTGCCGACGGTTGATAGCGCTTCCCCGTCAGCTAATCCCGGCGATGCAACGGCCGCCCCCCACTCGCCGCCTCTGGTGGTGACGCCTCCCCTTGCCGATGCACCGGCGTTACGCATGCCCAATCAGCCCCCGGACCTCGATTTGCCGGATACTGCCGACGCTCGCCCCCGACCGGCAGCGACAGCTGCACCAAGCGCTGCCAGTTCAGAGCCGCCAGTCGCCGCCGTGAAGTCTTCTGCGGCGGAACTGCCCGATCCGGCCGATGCCATCGACTGGCTTTTGAATAAACGCAAGCAGGAACTCAGCCAATAAGCAATGCGTTGATGACATGATCGGCTCGGTTTTCCTCGTTTGATGGGTCGAACGGGGAAGGTCCGACCGGAGCAACAAGGCGAAACCCAGTACCGCCCGTCCCGATCGCCTTCAGATGGACCACCTGGCCCCCCACCGGTTGACAAACCCGGGTCAACCCTTTATGATCGCCGCCGACAAATAACATTATAAATGAATCTGGATGGTTGCAAATGTTCAAGATCGCTGTTCTGCCTGGAGATGGTATTGGTCCCGAAGTGATGGAAGAAGCCCTGAAGGTGCTCGACGCAGCCCAGGAAACCTTCGGTTTTCAGCTGGCTTACACCTCCGCCGATGTGGGCGGTATTGCCATCGACCGGCACGGTCAGGCCTTGCCCGATGACACCCTGCAGCTCTGCGAGGCGAGCGATGCCATCCTTTTCGGATCTGTGGGTGGGCCCAAGTGGGAAACCCTGCCCCCGGCGCAGCAGCCCGAGCGGGGAGCGCTGCTGCCCCTGCGCAAGCACTTCAACCTTTTTTGCAACCTTCGTCCGGCAAAGGTTTTTCCCGCCTTGGCCGGGGCCAGTCCCCTTCATCCGGCAATCGTCAGGAACGGGTTCGATATCCTGTGCGTCCGGGAACTGACCGGCGACATCTATTTCGGCCAGCCCAAAGGCAGGGATGGCAGCGGGCCCGACGAACGCGCCTTCGATACCATGGTCTACACCCGCAGGGAAATCGAGCGCATCGCCAAAGCCGCGTTTGACGCAGCCCGATTGAGAAGCCGGCGGGTAGCGTCGGTGGACAAGGCCAATGTGCTGACCACCATGGTGCTGTGGCGGGAGGTGGTCAGCGAGACGGCCCGGGCATACCCGGATGTGACCCTGAGCCACATCTATGTGGACAACGCCACCATGCAGCTGGTGAAAGATCCCCATCAATTTGACGTGCTGTTGTGCGGCAATATGTTCGGAGATATCATATCCGACGAGTGCGCCATGATCACCGGTTCCATGGGCCTTTTGCCCTCGGCCAGCATCAGTGAAAGCGGATTCGGCCTCTACGAGCCGGCAGGCGGCAGCGCTCCGGACATTGCCGGCCGGGGAATCGCCAATCCCATCGCTCAGATCCTGTCAGCGGCCATGATGCTGCGCTACAGCCTGGACCTGGCTGATGCCGCCGATGCCGTGGAAGCCGCTGTGGCGCGTGTGCTTGAAGCGGGCGTTCGAACCCCCGATATCGCCGCCGGTGCCCGTTCGGTAAGCACCCGCGAAATGGGTGACGCCGTCGCCCTTCACCTTCGCAACGGCCGCTAGACCGTCGTCGATCTTCAATGGCCCTCCGATTATGACCACGCCGTTGATCACCGTGGATGATATCGCCGTCAGGCAACGCAGCCGGTGGCTGCTCAACGGCTCGTCGTGGCAGATCCAGTCCGGCGAGCAGTGGACGGTGATCGGCCCCAACGGGGCGGGCAAGACCACGCTGGCAAAAGCCGTCGCCGGCCTGTTACCTGTCGTTCGGGGAAAAATTCATTACCATGCCTTTGGCGGCATGTCGCCCATGGATGCGATCGCATACGTGGCCAGCGATGCCCGGCGTGATCTATGGCGCCGGGAAAGGGACCTGGACCACGCACGGGACTTTGCCGGCCGGTTCCATGAACCGACCACCGTCCGCAGGCTGATGCGCCGTCAACGCGCCGACCTCCCGGTGCCATCCGACATGGAACCCCGCCTGGCCGATGTTGCTGTTCGCTTCAATCTTGACGCCCTGCTGGACAAACCGGCCCTGGCCGTCTCCACCGGAGAGATGAGCCGGGTACTGGTTGCCCGTGAACTGATCCGCCGCCCCAAGATGCTGATCCTCGATGAACCCTTCGACGGCCTCGATCGTCCCGGTCGGCGGGAATTGATGGAGATGCTCGACCGGCTGGTGGCCGACGGTCTGCCCATCATATTGGTCACCCACCGCCGTGAGGAGATGCTTTCTGCCACCACCCATGTCCTTACCGTCGAAGGCGGTCGGATCACAGGTGCCGGCACCGTTGACGATGCTTCCCGGATGCTTGATATCCCCTCGGCCGTCTCGACAAGGAAAAGCAAACGATCCCGTCCCAACCCTCTTCCGGCGCATCGTGACGACGGCCGGCGCATGTGCTCAGAACCGCTGATCGACATGAAAGCGGTAACGGTTCGCTATGGCGATACGATCGTACTGGACCGGTTGACCTGGGCGGTGGGGGAGGGCGAGCATTGGGCCATCACCGGCCCCAACGGCGCGGGAAAATCCACGATCCTGAAATTGATCACCGGTGACTGCCTGCAGGTATACGCCAACCGAATCCGCCTGTTCGGCAAGGATCGCGGCGTCGGACAAACCTTGTGGGAGACCCGGCAAAGACTGGGGGTCGTGAGCTACGACCTGTCCAGTGGGTATCAGAAGCAAATGTCCGCGCTGGATGTGGTCTGCTCCGGGTTTTTCGACTCGGTGGGACTGTATCGCCACTGCGATACCGTGCAACGATCAACCGCCAGGCGCTGGCTGGCGCAGATGGACATCTCAGCGCTCTCCGAGACCCCGTTCAACCAGCTTTCCCAAGGTCAGCGGCAGATGGTCCTTATCGCCCGGGCGATGGTAAAAAATCCGAAGCTGCTGATTCTTGATGAACCCTGCGCCGGTCTGGATCCTGAAAACCGCCATACTGTCATTAGACTTGTGGATCGGATCGGCCGCAGCGGTGCCACCGGGCTGATCGTTGTCTCCCATCATGAGGACGACATCCCCGCCTGTATTACCCATCGCTTGTTTTTGGATCAGGGAGTCGTGCAGCACAGCGGGAGCGTTTGTGGTCAGGCTCCGCCCTTGCCGCCGTCTTTCAAGCCGTCGTTGTAGCGCTTCTCTCCGTACCGGTGAATCTGTCGGCAGATACCGCGAATGATACTGGTCTCACCGGAACGCAGTTGCAGCCGGGAGAAAAACCGGCGGATGCGCATCATCCAGTAGTCCGGGTTTTCCGGGTTCATGTACCCGATTTGAATCAACGACGCGGTCAGTTTCTCGTACATCTGGTCCAGTTCGATGCGTTTGGCAAGGCGGGGTGTGAATTCGGCAGGAACGGTATGGGCGGCGGTAGAAATGCAGTAGCAGACCACCATCACGGCCTGGGCCAGGTTCAGGGAAGTGAAACCCGCCGTGGGGATGTTGACCAGCTGCTGGCAGTGTTTCAGGTCGTCGTTGGTCAGCCCGCGATCTTCGGGGCCGAAGAGGATGGCCACCGGATTGTTCCGGGAAATGGGGATCAGGCTTCGGGCCAGAACGTCGGGGGATTTGATCACCGGGCGCTGGCCTCCCAGCCGGGCGGTGGTGCCGACCACATGACCGAATGGCGCCAGGGCTTCATCGAGCGAATCGAAACGGCGGACCCTGTCAACCACGGTTCCGGCCTCATGGGTGGCCAACCGCCGGATGCGTGCGTCGTCCCAGGCCTCGGCATCTACCACGATCAGGCGGGTCAACCCCATGTTGCACATGGCCCGTGCAGCGGCCCCTATATTCTCCGGATAGCGGGGCCGCTGCAGGACGATGGTGATGTTGTCGCGGGTGACGCCGACGGTCATCGGGCATTGATTTCAAAGGCATTGAAAAAGTAGCCGATCTCGAACGCAGCGGTTTCCGGGGCGTCCGAACCGTGGACCACGTTCTTTTCGATATCGGTGGCAAAATCGCGCCGGATGGTGCCTTCTGCCGCCTCCTTGTAATTCGTGGCTCCCATGAGTTCTCGATAGCGGGCAATGGCATTCTCCCCTTCAAGAACCATGACCACTGCCGGACCGGAAGACATGAAGGCCGTGAGGCTGTCGAAAAAGGGCCGCTCGCGGTGCACGGCGTAAAAGCCCTCGGCCTGGGCCTTGGTCATGTGGATCATCTTCATGGCTATGATTTTCAGACGATTGGCCTCCAACCGTTTGACTACTTCGCCGATCACGCCCCGGGCCACGCCGTCGGGCTTGACGATTGACAATGTTCTTTCCATACTGGGTTTCCTTTCATCGGGTTTCGGTTCGACGCTGCCATAACAGAAGGCTGATACCAAGTCAACCGGTTCAACCGGTGGGCCCTGTCTGCTGTTAAGTTTCAACAAACTGATATCCTGATATTAATTCTGAGCCTCGACCGTTTGCCACAGCCATTGTACCCGTTGACATCATGGGGTGGGCGGTTTATTATTTTGACCGCTAGAATTTGATTCTTTCATTGCATAAACAAGCCGTTGCCATCAGACAACAACTGTAATGTGGAGAAAATATGCCGATCTATGAGTTTTTTTGTCCGGATTGCAACACGCTCTTCAATTTTTTTTCCAGAACCATCAACACCTCCAAGAAACCCAAATGTCCTCGATGTAAAACCCGCACCCTGGATCGGCAGATGTCTGCCTTCGCCTTTACCGGGAAGGCGAAGGAGACCGGTGACGCTGAAGATCTGCCCTTTGACGAGGGCAAGATGGAAAAGGCGATGCAGATGCTGGCCGGCGAAGCCGAACGGATCAACGAAGACGACCCGCGCCAGGCAGCCGATCTCATGCGAAAGCTCACCGACATGACCGGCATGCAAATGGGTGCAGGGATGGAAGAAGCCTTGCGGCGCATGGAGCGAGGAGAGGATCCGGAGCAGGTCGAGGCCGAGATGGGGGACCTGTTGGAAGGGGAAGATCCGTTCGTGTTGCCGGAAAAGAAAGGCAAGGGAACCGCAGCCGCCAGACAAACCCCCATGCGGGATGAAACCCTTTACGATCTTTAAGCGAGGCCGCCTCATGATTCTGAAAGAACGGCTGGAAGCCCGGCAGGGGGACATCACTCAATTGGCCGTTGACGCCATCGTCAATGCCGCCAACGCGTCGCTGCTGGGCGGCGGCGGCGTGGACGGGGCCATCCATCGGGCCGCCGGGCCCGAACTTTTAGAAGAATGCCGAGCCATCGGCGGGTGCCCCACCGGCGAAGCTCGTTTAACCAAGGGCTACCGGCTGCCGTCCCGATTTGTGATTCATACCGTGGGGCCGGTGTACCGGGGCCGGCCTGAAGACAGCCGCCTGCTGGCCGCCTGTTACAGCAACAGCCTGGCGCTGGCCATGGCCCACGGGATACGAACCCTGGCATTTCCGGCCATCAGCTGCGGTGTTTATGGGTACCCGGTTGCCGATGCCGGTAAAATTGCCGTGGATGTCTGCGCAACCTTCATGGAGGCCCATGACGTGCCGGAAAAGGTGATCTTCGCGCTTTTCTCGGCCAGCGACCTTGACATATACACCCGTTACCTGTCACAGCGGGTGGGACAGGCGGCCTTGGGCCTGCGATGAACCGCGATAGCGAGTGTGCTGAAAATCGGCTTTTTATCCTTACGGTGTTGCGCAGCACCGCCGTTACAGGCGGAACATCCCCCGCGGCTTACCTTGGGGAGGGCTCAATGGCATCGGGGTTTGATGGGAATCGCACCCCGCCGGAAAGCGATGGCGCCGGAGTGATTATATCCCTTGTCGATCCCGGTTGGAATTAGGATTGACAAACTTGATGGACATGGTTAAGTTCCGTCCCTGAAACCAATTGAGGGTTTCCGGTCCATGCGCGATTCGGGCCGATTTTTTTTATTTACAAGGAGGGTATCATGCTTGAGGTCACACAACCGGCAGTTGAGCAGATTGCCGAGTATTTCAAAGGAAAGGATGTCAAACCGATCCGGATTTTCCTCAACGAAGGCGGCTGAGGAGGCCCAGGACTGGCCATGGCTCTGGATGAGCTTGCCGACACGGACAAGGCGTTTGACATCGACGGTTTTCAATTCATCGTCAACACGGAATTTCTTGAAAAAGCCCAGCCCATCAAGGTCGATTTCCATCAGTACGGTTTCAAACTGGACTGCGGGATAGACTTCGGCGCCGGTTGCACCAGTTGCGGTACCAAAGGCTCCTGCTGCTCCTGATCGACCCGAACCATAATAGTATTGAAAGGCGACCTGCTTCAGGTCGCCTTTTTTGTTGGTGCCCCCGGCCAATCTGTGGCCGGGGGTGCTGCGCATCGGCTTTCCGGGCAACCGGCGAACCGCGTCGGCGAGCCAACAGGCAATCGTTTTTCAGCGTGTTCACCAGCTGCATTCTTTTACTTGCAGCCCCACCGCTGTCTTGCTATAAGGCGGTGAAACCCGATCGCAGGATGTAGTCCTAAGCGCCGCCAGGCGGGAAGTGCGATTGCCAGTATTCGACCCCATCCACGACCAAGGATCGACGACTTTCAGGAGCTGACCATGACACTGGTGAAGTACGATGTAAATGAACATGTGGCCACTATTACCCTCAACGCTGGGGAGAACCGGTTTAATCCGGATTTTGTCCATGCCTATTTGGGCGTTCTCGACGAGATCGAGCGAGCCACCGATGCCACCACCCTGGTGGTGACTTCCGCCCATGAGAAGATTTTCTCCAACGGGATCGATCTGGAGTGGCTGGTGCCGGTTATTCAAAAAAACGACATTGCCCTGGCCAAAGACTACTTTTACCTGCTCAACCGCATGTTCAAACGCATCGTCACGTATCCCCTGGTGACCGTGGCCGGCATCTCCGGTCACGCCTTTGCCGGCGGCGCCATTATGTGTTGCGCCTTTGATTTCCGTTTCATGCGATCGGACCGTGGTTTTTTCTGCTTTCCCGAAGTGGACCTGGGCATTCCTTTCCTGCCGGGCATGAACGAACTGTTGAAAAAGGCCATGCCCATGTACATGGTTGAGTACATGGAGTACACCGGTATCCGGCTGACCGCCGATCAATGTGTGGACCATCATATTGTTCGCAAGGCGTGTCCCATCGAGACCCTCATGGAGGAAACCATGACCTTCGCCATGACCATCAATAAAAGACGTCCGGTGGTGGCCGAGATGAAAAAGCGGCTGAATCAAGCCATTGTCCGGGCCATCGATGTCGAGGACGTGCCCTATATCGAGTCGGGCCAATTCAATATCGGTTGATCGGATTGCCGGAGCAGGTGAAAGATCGGTGGAACCGCGATAACAAGCGCATTCCCGGGCGGAGTGAGCGAGCGAATTGATAATCGATCTTATCCTTACGGTGCTGCGTAGCACCGCCCCGGGCGACTATCTGTTTCCAAGGCGAAGATCCAGGCCACCCTGCCGTCGAAAGGCAACCCGGCGTTCAAGGCCATTGTTCAGGCGCCGGTGCTGCTGGCACTGTACGCCAGGAATCGAACCTCGGGCTTTTACAAGGATGTTGAGGCCACCGTTTGGTGACTGGATGATGTACGACCTGGGCCTGGCCACGCAAAACCTTTGCCTCATGGCCCACCGTCTGGGGTTGGCAGCGGTTATCGTCGGCTTGTTCGACCATGATCGCGCCCGGGAGGTGATCGGTGTGCCGGACGAATATGAACGGGTCACCCTGATACCGTTGGGGTATCCCGCAACGCTCGGGCCGGCTCCCAGACGCCGCGAATCCTTCACGTTCACCCACGACGACTATTTCTAATACAGACCCGCGGATTAAGGGGGCAATGAAAAAACCTTCCCGGCATGGGCCGCCGGAACCTTTTCCGGACGATCCTTTTGAGGACAAAGATGCGCTGATTCGTGCCCTTTTTAACCAGGCGGGAGCGGCAATGGCGGTCACTCAACTCGATGGCCGGTTCCTCAAGGTCAATTCAGCATTGTGCACCATGCTTGGCTGCCCGGAAGAGATGCTTCTGGACCAAGGCCTTGAAAACATCATGGCGCCGGATCATTGGCGCCGGTTGTCGGAATTATCCCGGGATTTGGTGGCCGGCAAACCAGGCCCCACCCAGCTTATCATCAAATGCCGACAGCAGACTGGAAAAGCGCTCCGGGGACTACTGAATCTCGCCGTGGTCGCCGACAAGGCTGGCGCTGCCCGATATTTTATTGTCCAGATCCAGGACATCAGCAGTCTGATCCACACGGAAAGCGAATTGGAAGAGAGCCGGCAGCGATACCGGGCGCTGTCCGATGCCACTTTTGAAGCAGTGTTCATTTCCAGCAAAGGGGTCTGCATTGACACCAATCGCACCGCAACCGTCATGTTCGATACCCCCCGCGAGGAGTTGATCGGCATTTTCGGTACCGACGTCATCGCACCGGAATATCGATTGCGGGTCAGAGAGAACATGCTTTCCGGTTACGAAAAGCCATACCATGCCGTGGCCGTCAAAAAGGATGGCACCCGGTTTCACGTGATGATCCAGGGGAAGATGATCCACATCCGCGGCCGGGAAGTTCGGGTTACCGTGCTGCGGGATATCGACGCGCAGGTCAAGGCGGAAGCGGCGCTTAGAGAAAACGAGCGCCATCTGCGTTCCTTCATGGAAAGCGCCTCCAACTTCGTCCTTTTCCGCCTGCGACACCGACCGGAAACCCCATACCGGCCCTGGCGTATTTTTGTAAGCCCGTCCATTGCAGAGATCGTTGACCTGAGCCAGGTGACCGATTTTCAATCCTGGCTCGAGATGCTGCGCCCGGATGACCGGGAACGCCTGCTGGCCGCCGGTGTGAAAATGCTCGATACCCACAGGCTGGACGAAACGGTTCGGATCCGTGACCTTTCGGGCAGCGGGTGGCGATGGTTGCACATCATTTCCGTCGCGGTACCCGACGAAACTGACAATCATTTGTTTTTCAACGGGATCGTTCTGGACATCACCAAGGAGATGAAAGCCACTGCGGCGCTGAAAAACCGAGAAAAGGAGCTGAAGGAGAGAACCGAAAGCCTGTCCGAAGTCAATACGGCGCTGGAGGTGCTCCTGCAAAAGCGGGAAGCAGATCGCACGGAAGTGGAAGAGAAGATGCTGAACAATGCCAAGAGCCTGATTCTACCATACCTGGAAAAGCTCAAGGCCAGCCGGATGGACGATCATCAGCGGGTCTATCTCAACCTGGTGGAGTCCAATCTCAACGAAATCATCTCGCCCCTGTCCCGGCGCATGTCCAGGCACTACCTGAATTTCACCCCCGCTGAGATCCAGGTGGCCAACCTGGTTAAACAGGGAAAGACCACCAAGGATGTTGCACGAATCCTGGGGCTGTCCACGCGAACCATCGAGGCCGTCCGCTATACTATTCGCCGGAAACTGGGCATCAAGAAGAAGCGCTCCAACCTGAGGTCATACCTGCTCGCCATCGATGGATCCGACACGATTCCCGGCAGCGGCGGGACCCGTTAGTCTTGGGCAGCTGTTTATCATCGAGACCGTGAGGTTGTCCTGCCCGGTCAGTTGGGCGCTGATGTCAAATGGCCAGTTCGCGGGTTTTATGAAAACGGATCGTCGGCCACTCCTCCATGGCATTTTCCAGGCGCCACAAGCTGGCGGCGAGGTATGTCAGCTTACCTTGGGAATCAAGGGCCAGGCTCGCATACTTTTCCTTTTCGAAGGCGTCCAGTTTCTTTTTGTCCTCGCTGGTTACCCACCGGGCGGCGGCAAAGGTCACCGGTTCATAGTCGGCATCGACCGTGTACTCGGCTTTTAAGCGTGCCATGGTCACGTCGAATTGAAGAATGCCCACGGCGCCAAGGATATAGTTGTTTCCCATCAACGGACGGAAGAACTGGACCGCTCCCTCTTCGGCCAGCTGCGTGAGCCCCTTGAGGAGTTGTTTGGCCTTCAGGGGGTTTTTTAGCCGGACCCGGCGGAAGTGGTCCGGTGCGAAATTGGGAATGCCGGTGAAACAGAGCGGTTCCTTTTCGTAAAAGGTGTCCCCGATGCTGATGGTGCCGTGGTTGTGGATGCCAATGATGTCACCGGGATAGGCTTCGTCAACATGGGCGCGATCCTGGGCCATGAAGATGGTGGCGTTGGACAAGGTGACCTGCTTGCCGATACGGCTCTGGAACACCTTCATGCCGCGGGTGAACTTGCCTGAACAGATGCGCACAAAAGCGATACGGTCACGATGGGCAGGGTCCATGTTGGCCTGGATTTTAAATGCGAAGCCGGAAAAAGCGTTCTCTTCGGGCAGGACCTGGCGGGTCGTAGTCGCCCGAGCCCTGGGGGAAGGCGCCATCTCCACAAAGGCATCTAATAGTTCCCGCACCCCGAAGTTGTTGATGGCGCTGCCGAAGAAAACCGGCGTCTGGCTGCCCTTGAGGTACTGGTCAAGTTCGAAGGGGTTGGCGGCACCCTCCAGCAGTTCCACATCCGCGCGCAATTCTTCAGCCTGGCTGTCCAGCATCTCATCCAGCCGGGGATCGTCCAGGTCCGTAATCAGGATCCCTTCTTGGTGACGGGTCTGACCGCCGGGGCTGAACAGGTGAAGCTGCCGGTGATACAAGTTGTAGACCCCTCGAAACCGCTTTCCCATTCCAATGGGCCAAGACAGGGGTGCACATTCGATCTGGAGTTTTTCTTCAATATCCGAAAGGATGTCCAGGGGAGACAACCCGTCACGATCCAGTTTGTTGATGAATGTCATAATGGGGGTGTTGCGCATACGGCACACCTCCATGAGCTTTTCGGTCTGCGTTTCCACACCTTTGGCGCTGTCGATCACCATGAGCGCGCTGTCCACGGCGGTGAGCACCCGGTAGGTGTCTTCGGAAAAATCCTGGTGGCCGGGTGTGTCCAGAAGATTGACTTCAAAGCCACTGTAATTGAATTTCATGACCGAGGTCGTCACTGAAATACCGCGCTCTTTTTCGATAGCCATCCAGTCGCTGGTGGCATACCGTCCCGCCCGCTTGGCCTTCACTGCACCAGCCATCTGGATTGCACCGCCGAACATGAGCAGTTTTTCCGTCAGTGTGGTCTTGCCGGCGTCCGGGTGGCTGATGATGCCGAACGTTCGTCGCTTTCTGAGTTCTTCTAAGAAATGTCGATCCATTGCGGTTCGTCTTTATTCAGTTTGCCAAAAAAAACAGGCCGAATCCGGCCCGTTGACGATTGGCTAAGTATAGTGATGTTTTGGGTTTTGGATTATCTGGCGTTGCATCCGGCCACCGACCGAACCAGTCGATCGGCAAGCAGCGGATCGAGGTGGGTGTCCTGAATGATTCCGTTCTCCTCGATCTCCTCGATGAATGTCTCTACATACTCTTCACAGAAAAAGCGACGGCATCCTTCACGAAGGATTTCGTAGGCCGAAGCCACCGATTGCCCCTTCTGATAGGGACGGTCCGTGGTTACCGCATCAAAGCAGTCGGCAATACTGACAATTTTGGCGCCTGGCGGAATTTCCCCGGCCCTGAGGCCGAAGGGATAGCCGTTCCCGTCCTCCTGCTCGTGGTGAAACAGAACGAAATCCACTGCCGGCTTCAAAAAGTCGATATCCTTGAGCAGGGCGGCACCGATCAACGGGTGGCAACGCACCTCCTGTCGAAGCTCGAAGGGTAGGTGGGTTTCACGATTGGTGAAGATGCGATCGCTCAGGGCCAGCTTGCCCGCGTCATGAAACAGACCGCCGATACCCACGTTCCGTATTTCTTCCGGAGAAAACCCCAATCGCCGGGCAAGCCGCATGGCATACAGGGAAACCCGGTAGCCGTGGGTCTGCGTGTAGCGGTCCTTTTCCCCAAGGGCACGGCAAATTTCACTCAATGTGTGCAGCTGCTGCTCACAAAGCCGTTTCCGGCTCTTTAATTGTCGTCGCATAGATGCCAGACAGTCTCCGGGTTAGCCCGCGTACCAGTCGATAGGACCAATATATTTTCCATGTTTAAAGCATGGTTTCCAATTTGCCGAAACGACGATTCATCAATATGGCAAGATGGAACGACCATCGGGCGGTTTCAAACGCGTCGTTTCGCCTCAGGCGGGGTCGTGTTCAGGTGTCAATCTGAGCCAAGCCTTCAAACGATGTCTAATATAAGGCAGCACAGAAAATGTGTCAAACGAAAACGGACGGTTATAAACCGGACCCTATCGGGCACGGCGACAAGCCATTGGCCAGAACGATTCAAGACAAGGCTGCGTCGGCTATGCGACTTCAATCCGTAACGTTTTTTGACTGTTGCTCAAGGCGGTTAAAAATCGCCAGTGCCTGTCTGCGGCTGTCGGACATGCAATTGCTGTTGTCGATAACCAGCGTGGCCCGCTTGCGTTTTTCCTCGATGGGCATCTGGGAGCGGATCCGGGCCATGGCTGCCTGCTCATCGATACCGTCCCGATTCATCAGCCGCTCCAACTGAACGCTTTCGGGCACATAAACGACGATCACTTCTGCAAGGTCCTTACCCATGCCCGTCTCCATAAGCAGCGGTATGTCCATGATCACCACCGCGTCGGGGGCCTCGGCGGCGATTTGGGCGATCATTTCCGCTGACCGTTGAACCACCAGTGGATGAACGATAGCGTCCAGGCGTGTTCTTTTTTCCGGATCATTGAAGATAATCTCACCCAGCCGCTTGCGGTCAATGTTTCCGTCCGGCAGAAGAACCGACCTGCCGAATGAGGCCGCAATCGCTTCGCAGCCCGGTGTGCCCGGTTCGACGACTTCTCTGGCGATGGCATCGGCGTCGATAATCTTGGCACCGGCATCGGAAAGAAATTTGGCAACCGTCGATTTGCCGCTGGCAATGCCTCCGGTGAGACCGGCGATGATCACGGGGTGTCCTCGATAAAACAGATGGGTGCTGACCATTGGAACGGGGCGGAAGGATAAACTCCGCCCCGTTCCCGTTTATTTTACGGTGACGACGGGGCAGGGGGCTTTAATGATGATATATTGTGCGTTGGACCCGAAGAGCAGCTTGCCTACCTTGGAGCGTCGTTTGATTCCGATGATGATTTCATCAATTGCCTTTTCCTTGGCGTAGTCTACAATATCTTCTCCCGGGGTCATTCCCCGCACGAGAAGCTTGGTTTCGCACTGGATTCCGTCCTCGTCAAACATTTTTTTGGCCAATTCCAGGTCTTCGGTGGCATGTTCAACTTCTACGGCATGAGTGACGCTTCCGCCGGTCAAGGACGATACGACGACCACTTTCGCATCAAATGCAACGGCGTGTTTTTTTGCCAGCGCCAAGGCATCCTTGGCAGAATTGGACCCGTCGTAACCGACCAGGATTTTCATTCATCTCTCCTTTTCTTTTGCGTTGGCACGATGCACGACAGGGCATCGTGCCGGAACGTGAGTTGTGTGTGGAGCAGCGAAATAAATATGAACGATCAAGCGTGAGTATTGGGCCAGTGCCGCTTTACAGGCCAATCATCCGATGTCCTCTGCGGGCAACCATTGCGCATGTTGTATCGTAGCCATTATCCGTCTCAATTTCCAGCCATTTTTACTCGGTCCCGGTCGGTCCTATTGGCGTCATTCAGTTGCCGGTGCCCACGAAACCGCCTGTTCTTAGGACACTGTCAAAAACACGTTTAAGACCATCTGTCAAGAAAACAGTCGTTTCGTGTTCCACATGGAACCTTGTCGGGGTCATCGGTTCGAAGGCTTGCTACCCGCTGGTCCTTTCTCTTGGTGACTTTTTACCAGGGGAACGTTTTGCAGGCACGGTAAAGTGCTGGCGGTCCGCCGGTGCCATTGAAGCTCATTTAAAGTACGTAAATAGGAACGTATTTTATACACATAAAACGAGTGTTGATTTATGATCGGAATCCCGTCATATACGTTCGCGGTGGCACCATCGAAGAGTCAATCGCAACTGATCACAAGACCTGTCCATTCGGGTGCCTGGCAGGCGACAATAACGGCCCGCTGGCTGGGAAAATCCATTGTTTTACCATTCGAGCCCGCCATTCATGGCCTGAAAGAGATCCAACGGTGACACCTCCTTTTTTGAATACCGATAATGCAGGCGTTTTTCAAAAGATTATCGAAATCATCGGTAACGCCAGCTCTGGGCTGCATTTATCCGGCGAAAGAGGGGTGGGTAAAGAGGCCATCGTCAGGTTGCTGTATGCCCGCTCCCCCCACCGCGGATCCCCCTTCATCAAAGTAAACTGTCCGATGCTTTCCGTGCCTCACGAATCCGATGGATCGCCCTGCCTCAGTCAGGCCACCTCCCGCCAGAACGCCAGCGGTTTCAATCTGTTCCGGCTGTTTCATCGCGGCTTGCTGTATCTGCATACCGTTGATGGGATGGATTTGGAATTGCAGGGACGTCTGTTGACCCTGATCAATCGCAAGCTTCGGTCTTCCCCTTTTTCGTCGGATGGACCCAAAGGCGGATTGCTGACTTTTTCCACCTCCATCCAACCGCTGGAAGCCTGCGCAGCGGCCGGAACATTCAACCCGGCCCTTTATGAACTGCTCAGCGGCCTGTCTATTCACATCCCGCCGCTTCGCCACTGCCGGGAGCGCATTGCACCGTTGGTTGACTATTTCATGAAACGATGCGCCCTGAATGAAGGCCAGGATGGTTTTCCCCATCTTTCGGATCTGCACCTGTCCATTTTGGAAAAACACCAGTGGCCGGGCAACGTGAAAGAACTCCAGAAGATCGTCAAGACGGCATTTCAACTCAAAAATTGGGATGCGGCCATCAATATGCTCAGACGAGGGGAAAACCCTGAGGATACCTATTCCCCCGTTGATCTGTCGCCTGATGGGGTGGCGTTATTGCCCGATTTCGAAATCAGACGGGGCCGCACGCTGGAACACCTGGCAGAGAGGATACCTGCTGAGGAAATGGGGCTGATGGATCTGGTGATGTACGAAGAGGCGATGTCCCACAATAAGATGAATTAGCCTCCTACCCGTTCAACGCCAAAGCGGGATACGAATCATTGCAGGAAGCGGCGAAGCATTCTATGTTGCGGTTCAGCGCATACTTTTCATTCGCTCCTTTCGACTAACGATTTCGCTGATACGAATTCCGTATTTCTCTTTTTCGACCACCACGAAACCTTTGGCGATCAGTGTCTGGTTAATCAAAATATCAACAGGCTCTCCTTCCATCTGTTCCAGTTCGACAACCGAACCCGGCCCCATTTTAAGGACGTCATTGATCCGTTTTCGCGAGCGTCCCAGTTCCACGGTGACCTGCAGGGGAATGTCCATTACAAGCCCTATGTTTTTGAACTGATCGACTTCGCTTTCCGTGGCAGCCGTCATCACCGATAGGGCGCCTTCCGCGTGTCCGCCAGCTTCTTCGGCCTCATCCGCATTTTCAACAGCAGCTGCTTTTTCCTGCTTGACGCCGGCTTCAACGATGATGATGCTGTCTTTGTGAGAAAAGAGAAATCTAGCCGGCTGGATAACGTGGGTGGGGCTCACTTTGAAGTCCCGGCCATTGGTGATCGAGGGGGTGGATAATACGCAGGAAAGACCGGCATCCACAAAATTGGATTTGAGGTTGCCACCGATAATGTTGCTCACCTCGCGGATGACATCGTAGACCTCTTCCTGGCTTTCGACTTCCTCGACGTCCATGCCCAGCATGGCCGCTGTCATCTCCTTGCCGAAATCGTCATTGACCTGGATATTGAAAACACCGTCCACTTCTCCTGCGAAGGTGACCGATCCTACGGTTCGCATCTCTTCGGAGAAAGACTCGGGAACCTGCTGAATGGCCTCCACCTCCATATCGAGCATCGTGTAAAAGACGTCGATGACTGAGTTGACGATGGCCGATTTGATGTCCACACCGGCGATCCGCTCCATGACGACTTCACTGGACAGATCGCTCATAATATCTTCTTTGGCGCCGATATCCTCCTTGGCGCATAGATCTACCCGCACATACTCATCTTTTTCCCGGAAGGTGAAACTTATCGGTGGGGCGATATCTACCGGGTCGATTACGAAATCACTTCCGGATGTGATGGAGGGTGTTGATATGACGCAGGTGAGTCCGGCATCGAGGAATTCCGTTTTCAGGTTTCCGGCCACGATGTTGGCCAATTCGCCGATCACATCGTTGATCTCCTCATTACTTTTTATTTCATCGGCCTCGATGCCCATCATGGCGCAAGTCACCGATCGGGCAAACGCCTCGGATAGATTGAAACTCATCACGCCAACCACTTCTCCGCCGAAATGGATCGTCCCCACCATCCGGCTGTCGTCGAGACCGGTGGCCGCGTTGTCCTCGACCGTTTCCAGGGTCATGGACATCATGGTGTCGAAGGTTTCGATGAGCGTGGACGTGATCGTCTGGCGTATGGTGTCTTCGGTGATTTTTTCCATCGGTTCCCCGTGGGAGCAGCGGTTTTTTTATTCGTCCACATTGTAGGGGCGATTTCCGATTTTTGTCAATGATTTACAATAAAAAGGCCCGGGCGAAACGCCCGGGCCGATGTGTATTATTCGGGTAGGATCGATCTAGAACAGACCGGTAACCTTTCCTGTTGCCGGATCCACGTCGATGCGACGGAAAGCCGGGTTGGAACTGGTTCCCGGCATCAGGCTGATGGTGCCTGCGCAGGGGCACAGGAACTTGGCGCCGGAGTAGATGAGCACGTCGCGAATGGGCAGCCGCCAGTTCTTGGGCACGCCCTTTTTGACCGGGTCGTGGCTCAGGGAGAGATGGGACTTGACCATCATGGTGGCAAAGTCTGCGTACTTGGGATCGCTTTCCAGCATCTCCGCCTTGGCGTTTGCTTCAGGGGACCAATCCACCCCGTCGGCTCCGTAGACTTCCTTGGCGATCGTTGACACGCGATCACGCAGTTTCATCTCCAACGGGTAGAGGAATTTGAAGTCATTCGTGTCATTGCAGGCCTCGATGACTGCATCGGCGAATTCCAGGGCGCCGTCGCCGCCCTTTTCCCAGTGCTTGGACTCGGCGCAGCGGGCGCCGGCGGCTTCGGCAGCCTTGCGAACGATGGCGCACTCGGCGTCGGTATCGGTGTAGAAGCGGTTGATGCACACCACCGGGTTGATGCCGGCCTTGCGGATCACGCCGATCATGTGGACCATGTTCTCGCAGCCCTTCTCGACAAGTTCGAGGTTTTCCTTGGTGTAGGCTTCGTCCATGGCTTTTCCTGCGACCACTTTGGGTCCTCCGCCATGCATCTTCAGTGCACGGATGGTGGAGGTCAGCACTGAGACGTGGGGTTTCAACCCTGAGAAACGGCACTTCACGTTCCAGAACTTTTCGAAACCGATGTCGGCGGCAAAACCGGACTCGGTGACGTGGTAGTCGAACAGCTTCAATCCGACGCGGTCGGCGATGATGGAGCTCTGGCCAACGGCGATGTTGGCGAAGGGGCCGGCGTGCACAAAGCAGGGGTTGTACTCGGCGGTGCACATCAAGGTCGGGTTGACGGTGTTGCGCATGAAGGCCGCCATGGCGTTGCCCACTTCCAGGTCGCGGCAGGTGACCGGTTTGCCACTCTTGTCGAAAGCCACGGTGATGTTGTTGATGCGTTCTTTCAGGTCGGCCAGATCGGTGGCCACGGCCAGGATGGCCATCAGTTCGGAGCCCACGGCGATGCCGAATTTGCTCTGCATGGTGAATCCGTCGGTGCGGCCACCGATGCCGATGATGATGTTGCGCAGGGCCTGGGCGCAGAAGTCGATGATCCAGCCCATTTCCACGCGGGTGGGGTCGATGTCCAGGCGGCGCATGCCGGTGAGGCGGGCCAGCTGCTCGTCGTTGTAGTTGCGTTCATGCTGCATGCGGGCGGTCAGCGCCACCATGGCCAGGTTGTGGGCGTTCATGATGTCGTTGATGTCGCCGGTGAGCCCCAGGGAGAATTCGGTCATGGGGATCAGCAGGGAGTTGCCGCCGCCGGCCGCCGTGCCTTTAACGTTCATGGTGGGGCCGCCCGAGGGTTGGCGCAGGGCGCCGCCCACGTTGACACCCCGTTTACCCAGACCTTCCATCAGGCCGCATGAGGTGGTGCTTTTGCCTTCACCCAACGGGGTCGGGGTGATGGCGGTGACTTCGATGTATTTGCCGTCGGGGTTGTCTTTGAGTCGGTCGATCACTTTGAGGAAATCAATTTTGGCCAGACGCCCCATGGGAAGCATTTCATCTTTCTGGAGCCCCAGCTTCTCCTGCCATTGTTCCGGCGTGGGCATATTTTCTTCCGCTGCTTCCGAAATCTGCCAGTCCGCCATATTAACCGCATCGTATGCCATCTATCCAATCCTCCTTTAGTTAATGATTAACAATGGGGGGCCCTGATGGCCCAGCACCAGGTGCCGCTGCACCGTTAGGTCACATGAATAAAACGCGATCGAATTGATGTAAGATTAGAATGATCGAAGTTTTTCCGGGAACCAGAAAAACGCGCCTAATCTAACACGGCTGTCCGATTTTGGCAAGACTTATATGGTTGATGGAAAGCGTGCCGGATAGAATTGTAAGGCGCTGAATAATATAACGAATACGTAATGTCGAAACCGGCTGCAACAAGCGTTGGCCGTCCTTCAGGCGCCGTTGCCTTGCAGATGATAGAGCCGGTAATAAAAGCCTTTCGCGGCCATCAGGGATTCGTGGCTGCCGGTTTCCACCATCACGCCGTTGTTGAGCGCTACAATCCGGTCGGCCGTTCGGGCGGTGGTGAGGCGGTGGGCCACCACCACGCAGGTGCGGCCCCGCATCAGGTTGGCGATGGCATCCTGCAGGCGAACTTCCGTCTGGGAGTCCACATAGGAGGTGGCTTCATCCAGGATGATCATCTCCGGATCCGCCGAGAAGGCACGGGCGACCGAGATCAACTGTCGCTCGCCGCTGGACAGGGAAGCGCCTCCTTCCGAGATGCGGGTCTCCAGACCGTCCGGAAATCGGTCGACCAGGTCCCGGCAACGGGAGGCGTCAAGGATATTCTCCTGCTGCTGAGGGGAAAGGCCGTTGGCGGCAAAGAAAATATTCGCTTTCAATGTGCCGGTGAACAGGAAGGGGTCCTGCATGACCAGTGCGATCCGTTTCCTGAGCACCGACGGAGGTATCCGTTTACTGTCGATACCGTTGAAGCTCACCGATCCGGCGGAAGGCTCGTAAAAGCGGACCAGCAGATTCACCAACGACGTTTTGCCTGAACCGGTGGCGCCGACGATGGCAATGGTTTCCCCGGCATCGATGGTCAGATCGATGTTTTTAAGCACGGGTTCGCCTGTGTTGTAGGCCAGGGATACGGACGAGAAACGGATCTGCTCCAGCGCTCCCGGGATATGAACGCCGCCTTGCCCGGACACGCTGTCGGCCCGTGTGTCCATGAGCAGAAAAATCCGTTCGGCGGAAGCCATGGCATTTTGCAGGAGATTGTACTTTTCCGCCAGGTCCCGGATGGGGCGGAAGAACATCTTCATGTAGGCGATAAAGGCAGCCAGTACGCCGATGCTCACGGTCTGATCCAGTACATGGGCACCCCCGAAGTAGACTACGATGGCGATGGCGGTGACACCCAGCATTTCGATGATGGGCATGAACACGGCGAAGATATTGATCTGGCGCATGCCTGCCAGGTAGTTATCGTGATTTAACCGGGCAAAGGTGTCGAAGTTCTCCCGCTCCCGTCGAAACGTCTGAATCACCTTGATGCCGGCGATGGTTTCGGAGAAGCGGGTGTTGATCTGGGCCACCTTGATGCGCAGATCCCTGAACACGTCGCGTACCCTCCGGGAGAATCCGAAGGCCGTTGCCGCAACCAGCGGCAGGACGGCGAAGGTCATCAGCGCCAGTCCCCAGTCCATGGCCAGAAGGACGATGGCGATGCCCGCCAGCAAAAACATATCCTTGAACACCATCGAGATAAAGGAGGTGAACATGTCGTGCATGTTCTGGACGTCGTTGGTTACCCGGGTCACTAATCGGGCTATGGGATTGCGGGTGAAAAAGCGCAGGGGCATATCCTGGATATGACGATAGAGTCCAACGCGCAGGTCGTGCATGATCCGGTGGCCGGCCATTTCCATGATCAGGTTCTGGGCAAAGGTAAAGACGAATATGGCCATCACGACCCCGATGAACAGGGCGGCGATACGCAGCAGACCGGAGAGGTCGGCATGGCGCAACCGGCTCAAGCTGGAACGGTCGAGGCGGTTCATATCCGTCAGCAGGATGATCGCCTGATCGCCGCGGATCTCAAAAAGGTTTTTTTGCCGGTCAACCACCTGGGCAACGATCGGATCGTTGAGGTCAACGGACAGCCAGCGTCCATCGCCATTTTGCGGTCCTCCCGTATCGCCTGCAATCCGGTCGCGGGGGACAATATGGCGGTCGATGATTTCCTTGGTGATGTAGGGAACAGACAACTCCAACAGGGTAATGGCCACCACCAAGACTACGGAGAGCGCCAGCTTGGCCCGGTGAGGGGCCGCATAGGGAAGCACACGGCGAAGCAGCTTTAAATCATAGGGTTTGCCCAGCCGCTGCTCTTCGTCGTAGCCGTAGTCAAATCGCATCTTCGAGCTCCTGGAGTCCATGGGCCCGGGCATAGTATCCGCCGGCGGCCATCAATTGCGCGTGGCTGCCGGTCGTGACGACCCGACCCTTTTCCATCACCACGATTTGGTCCGCGTGGCGCACCGCCGACAGTCGGTGGGAGATGATGATCAGGGTTTTCTCACCCGACATGGCCTGCAGCGTATCCACGATGCGGGCCGCCGTGCGTGTATCCACCTGGCTTACCGGGTCGTCGAGAACCAGGATGGGCGCGTCCTTGAGTAGGGCCCGGGCCAGGGCCACACGCTGTTTCTGTCCGCCGGATAGAATCACCCCCTTTTCCCCGACTACCGTGTCGAATCCATGGGGTAATTCGTCGATAGTGTCGTCCAGCGCCGCCAGGTGCGTTGCCCGTTGCAGGGCCGCGTCCGTTACCTCCCTGCCGCCGAAGGTGATGTTCTCCCGGACCGTGCCCGCGAACAGAAAGGGTTCCTGGGGAGAAATGGACACCAGCGAACGCAGCGATTCGATCTTCATCTGGCGGATGTCGGTTCCATCGATGCGAATGCTGCCCGCACCCGCATCGTAAAGGCGCATCAATAAAAGTATCATCGTGGTTTTCCCGGCGCCCGGCGGTCCCACGACACCCAATGTCTGGCCCTTTTCAATGTGTATGTCGATCCGGTCGAGAACGTTGCCGCGCTCCGGGTCGTAGGCAAAGCAGACCTTTTCGAATGTCAGGTTCCGCTCAAACGTGGAGACGGCAACGGCATCCTGCGCTTCGGCCAGTTCGGACCGGGTGCTGAATATACCGTCCAACCGGTCCAGGGAGGCCCGGCCGCGCTGGATGAGGTTGGTTACCCAGCCAAGGGCCATCATGGGCCAGGTGAGCAAACCCAGGTAACTGATGAAAGCCACAAACTCACCGGGGGTGATCCTGGCGAATATGGTCTGGCGTCCGCCCTGAAACAGGACGATGGCCAGGCTCAGGTTGGTGAGCAGCATCATCAGCGGGAAAAACGCACCGGTGACTTTTACCAGGTCGATATTCTCGCGCACATAAGCGTCGGAGATCCGGGTGATCTGTCTGGTTTCGACGGCTTGGGCGTTATAGGCCATGATCACGCGGATACCGGCAAAGCGTTCCCGGACCGCCTCGGTGAGTTCACTGAAAGCGCCCTGCACCCGCTTGTAGCGTCGATGCATGCGCCGGCTGAAAAAACGGGTGCCAATAACGATCAGGGGCATGGGGATCAGCACGTACAGGGTCAATTCCAGGTTGATATAGATCATGAAGCCGATGGCAGCCGATCCCAGGAACAGGGCATCATTCAAGGCCACCAATCCCATACCGGATGCCATGCGCACCTGCTGGATGTCGTTGGTGGCGTGGGCCATGAGGTCGCCGGTGCGCGTCCGGTCGAAATAGGCCGGCGACAGGGTCTGAATATGGGCGAAAAGCCGGTTGCGCAGCGCTTCTTCGGTCTTGCGGGCGGTTCCCAGGAGGCAGCGTCGCCAGAAGAATCGGAAAAAGCCGATGAAAAGTCCCAGGGCCAGAATGGTCAAGGCATGATTCAGCAGGCCGCGGGGATCCACCTGCAAGAGGGTCAGGTCGTCGATTACCCGTTTGATGACGCGGGGAATGAAAAGCTGGAGCAGGTCCACCACGATCAGGCACAGCAGGCCGAACAGGATGCTGCTTCGGTTGGCGATCAAGTAGGGCTGGATCAGATTGAAGGATTTCATCGGTCCTCAGTGTCCGGAGTGAAGGTGCCGCCAGCAGGCCACCTGACGGGTCAAGACGGTGGTCACTGCCTAAAAGCGTGTGCGATTCAATGTAAGGCAGCAACGGGGAGCGGTCAAACGGTCGGCGGACATCTGAAGCCGGATAGTCGAGACCGGCGTCGATCGGGCGAGCGGGCCGGACAACGGCCGCCATCCGTCAGGTGGCTTTTCCCCGACCTTGCATCAGGCCGGACGCAGATTCAGGGTTTGAATGCGATATCCGCCTGCCCGCCGGCCAATCAGATTCATGGCTCCGTAGTCCTGGGCGATGCGAAAGAGGTTTTGCGGCGGCATACCCAACAGGTGGCAGAGAATCATCCGGTTGACGCCGGCATGGGCCACTACCAACAGGTTGCCGCCGGCTTGATCGGCCGCCTTTTCAAATACCGGGATCACGCGCTGTTGCAGGTCCAGGAAGCTTTCGCCGTCCCCCGGCGGCCGGAACCGGGCGATGTCCATCCCGCGCTGCCGAAAGGCACCGGGCCAGTTCTCCCTGACCTGTCGGAATGTCATCCCTTCCCAGTCACCCAGGTTGATTTCTCTTAGGCCGGCCATCGGCTCGGCGATTATGGAACGATCGGTGCAAAGGATGCGTGCGGTTTCCATGCAGCGGGACAGATCGCTGGAAATGATTCGCTCGATCGACATGTCGGACAGGCATTTACGCCAGTATTGTGCCTGGCGCCGCCCCATGTGATTCAGCGGAAGGTCCGTCTGGCCGATGAAGCGCTTTTCATCGGCTTCGCCAAGGGGTTCACCGTGGCGAAGCAGCAGAATCATTTTATCAAGACTTGAGATCAACCCGGTGTCGAGGAAATTTTTCATGGTTGCCGCCCATGGGTGAGTCCGGCCGTGGTCAACAGCTGACCAACCGTCCTGCCCGACATCTGCTCCACTTTGTTCTGGATCGAGAGCGCAGCCCGCCGGCGTTGGAGAATTTTCACTGCGACCGCCGGATCGTGGCCATATTTTTCAATCTTCGCGTCGAACCGCCGTTTCAGGCTCACTACCGTGGCACCGGCCACCAGTTTGTCTGCCAGATGAACGATTTGCGCCTCGTCAAGTGAGGAATTCTCGGTTAGGTCGATTTGCATGTGCGTGGCGACGAGGGCGGCCATGGCGGGAAACCCCATTTCATTCAGCAGGCGGGCCCCGGCAGCGGCATGGTTTTTCTCTCCCCGTGCCACATCATGGACGCGTGCGGCTGATTGAACCAGGCAAACGTCAAGGGTCCCGCCGCTGTCATTGACGGCCCTGGCCAGTGCCGCGGCCACGTCCGCCACGCGCTGGCAGTGGCGGATCAGCGGTGCGGGCAGCCGGCAAACCTTTTCCATGAGCATACGGCATTCGTCTTCGGTGAGCCTGCCGCACGTCGCTTGGCGGGTTTCAAGCCGCCGGAAATCTTCCGGTGTATCCGCATCCAGCAGCACACCTTCATCGGCCACCTGGACGTCCAGGGCCGCTGCGTCGAAGCGGCGAAGCAGGGCGCTGAGCCCGCCGTCGCCGCCATGGGACAAAATGGTATCTTTCATCGCCCCGTCGATCAGCGGCGGGTGCCCCCGTCGGTCACCGAATACCGGATAAGCTACGGGTGACGGGCGCCGATCGAACGCATCCATCAGCACGGTTAGGGTGTGGGGGCGAACCAGGGGAATATCCGCCGGATGAACGAAAAAGGATGAAACGTCTGAAGGAAGTGAGTCTATGCCGGCCTGCACGGAAGAGAACATGCCTTCATCATGTGACGGGTTGTGGACCACGGCCACCGGCAGGGCGTCCAGGGCTGACCGAATGGTTTCCGGACGAAAGCCGGTCACCACCCGGATGTCTGTTACGTCAACACGGCGGTAAAGGGATACGACGCGTTCCAGCATCGTTCGCCCGCCCAAGGTCAACACGGGCTTGAATCGCCGCATACGCCGGGCGTAGCCGGCGGCAAGGATGATGGCGGATCGCTGGCGATGACGGGTCATGGCGACCGTCTTCTCCTGGTACGGTTCACTTGCCTGTGATCAAGGCCTGGTACTGGATTTCGGTGAGGACCGTCACACCCAGGCGATTGGCCTTGTTGACCTTCGCGGCACCGACGTTCTCACCGCAAACCAGATAATCGGTCTTGCCGCTGACAGCTGTCTGCACCGTGGCGCCCAGGGACCGGGCCTGTGCCTGCATCGCTTCCCGGGTGCCGTGGATCATTTTACCAGTAAATACAATGCCTTTACCAGCAACAGGGCTGTCGATGGACTCCTGCTCCGTTGCAAGGGGCGTGCGCATAAGATTGAAGCCCAGGTCGAGCATGTGGCGGATGGTGCCTTCCATGGTACCGATGCTGATCACGATACTTTGACTGGTCTTGTCGCCGAATCCCTTGATCTGGGCGATGGCCTGGGGATCCAAGGTGACGACATTTTCCAGCGGCACATGGGCCAGCAGTTTACGGCTGTCCCCGGTGCCCAGGTCCGCGATGCCGAAAGCGGCCAGGAAGCGCCAGTCCTCAACCGGTTTGGTACGGCTGATGGTGATGGCGTCGGCCAGATTTTTTGACTGCACCGGTCCGAACCCCATAGATGTGAAATCTGCCTCCGAAAGCCGGTAGACCGCCTCCAGGCTGTCATGGCCGTTTTCGACAAGCTTGCGGATGGTCTTGATGCCCAACCAGTCGGCATTGCCCAGAATCCGGAACCAGTGGCTGATGCGCTGCTCGATCTGGGCTCGACAGGCGTTGTTGGTGCACATGAGAAAATCGTTTTGCCACACCAGCGGACCGCTGCAGGCCGGACACGTGTTGGGTCTTTCGACCTCTCCCTTGACTTCCAGAACGGCTTCCAGTTTGGGGATGACCTCGCCGCTGCGTATGACCTCGATGCGGGTGCCGATGCCGATACCGGAGTTGCGGATGTTGCCGGCGTGGTGGGCGCTCACGCGGCGGATGGTGGCCCCTGACAGCGACACCGGGTCCACCTCCAGCACCGGCGTCACCTTGCCGGTGCGGCCCACCTGCCACTGGATGCCGGTCACCGTCGTCCGGGCCGTCTCTCCCTTGGTTTTGATGGCGATCTGCCAGCGGTAGTGGTGGGCCGTGGCGCCCATGCGTTCCTTTAGCCGGTCGTCCGTCACCTCGGCCACCACGCCGTCGGTTGGATAGTCCACATCCTGCAGCAGGTCCTGGACCAGTTGGCGGGTGCCTTCCACCAACCGCTGTCCATCGACGATGGTCGATGTGGTCTGACTGTAGGGAACAAAGTGGACCATGCCGTCGTTTAGCGCCGTCGTGGCGTTTTCGTTGAGATTGTCCGAAGAGACGATACCCACTACCATATTGCGCGGGTGTTCGAAAAAATCGGCCATGTGCTCGTCGAAATAGCTTTTCACCACTACAATTTCTCCCACCCCCCGGCCGCGGCCGCCGATGGGAATTACCCCTTTGGCCAGGGCGCTGGAGATTTCGTAACCGACTTCTCCATTTCCCCGGGTGGCAAACACGCTGCCGTCGTCCCTGCCGGCCAACCCGTCCAATTTGGGCGTCAGCCTGAATGTCACCGAATCGATGCCAAGGCCTTCGGCCTCTTTCTGCACCCGGGCCACGAAGCGCTCCAGTTGCTCCGTGGTGTAGGCTTTTTCGATGGAGAGCATGGGGGTGGGATGGCGGACTTCCCGGCGGCCGGTGAACTGTTCCGGTTCCACGGCCTGCAAAAAGGGATGCTCCGGTGCGAGTTCGCGCAGCCTCTCTACCAGCGTGTCATATTCGGCATCGCTGACCATGGGGGTGCCTTGACGATAGGCCGTATTGTATACCTTCAGCAGATCGAGCAGTTCGTTTACGGTATCTTGGCTCATATTCTTCGGTCCGGCGCTAAGGAGTCCGCGTTTTTGCGTTTATAATGATAGCCATTGCTGCAGCAGCGGCTTCAAGCGGCGATAAACGGCATGGACGAGCGGGTGTTTCAATCCCGGAAACCGTTGATCCACGGCAACCCACACCCGATATTGGGTGAGGCCTACGGTGCAGTTTGACCAACGGCGCCTAATGCATGGGCCAGGCTCAGCGCCGCCCGGCAGGCCGTCTCACGGGCAATCTTGAATGCCGGGGTGTTGAAGCCCGGACGCCACTGATAGTCGGAGAGTTCATCGGAAACCACCAGGATCCCTGCGGCCTCCATTTCGCGAAACCCGGCCACCGTGAAAATGGCGGACTGCTCCATTTCGACGGCCAGGGCGCCTTTGGCCTGATAGTGTTTCACCTTCTCGACGGTTTCGCGAAAGATGGCATCGGTGGTCCAGACGGCACCGTCGTGAAACCTGGCCCCATGGTGCTGCAGGGCCAAGCGGACCTGCTGTACCAGGAGGCGGGCGGGCAAGGCCACCCGGCATGAGGGATCGCAGTAGTGGCCGGACGTGCCTTCATCGACCATGGCGCTGTCCGGCACGATGATGTCGCCGGCTTTTACGCGGGGGGATACCGCACCACACCAACCGACAAACAGGATCGATTCAACCCCCCAGACACCCAACGCTTCAACGATCATGGCGGCATAGGGGGCTCCGACCATCGGCCCGGCCACGGTGAATCGCCGCCGCTCGTCCGCATAAACCTGCAGGTTGCTCATATAGAGCTTGCGTTGTTCCGCCACCGGGGTGTCTGCCAGCCGCGCCAACAGACGCAGGTCGGTCTCTGTGGCCGCAATGATGGCCACGGGGCCGGTGTCGGGCGGCTTCTTCCCTTTCACGGGATTGACAATGGCGCGGCGGTCAGGCATCGGCATTTCAATGCAGGCGGTGGATCGGGCGGCGGCCTCCAGGACCCTCTCGGGCCGCCCGATGGCGGTTGTCATGGCGGGGCAGCGGATCAGGTCGGTCGCTGCAGGTCGGTCAGTTCATCCTTGATTTCATCCATGATGTCATACAGCCAGAGGATGTCTTCGGTGGTCAAACGGCCGGCCTTCACCGGAGCCCGGTCACTGCCGTCCTGTTTCTTGAGGATCCGTGGGCCGATCTGCACCTTGGCCTCCCCCTGGTCGTAGCGGTTGATGGTGACCAGCAGCCCGGTTTCCGGGCATTTCCATTTTTTCAGCACCTTGTCTTTGTTTGGATCAAAGGGCATCGGTTCCTCCTGCATAAATAATTTAGGGATTGAGAAATAGGGGAATGCCGGGATTGAGGCGTTAAATCGATGGGACCCTGTTTTTAATTCCTCAATCCCCTATTCGAAATTCCTCAATTGACGCGGCTTTGCCGGGTCAGGTAGATATCTGTGAGAAATCGGCAATCTGTCCGAAAACGGCCGATATGGATGCCAGCAGGGCCAGTCGATTGCGGCGAACGGCATCTTCATCGGCCATGACCATGACCTTGTCGAAAAAGGTGTCCACCGGACCACGCAGGGTGGCAATGGCGTCCAGGACGCTGTCCAGGTCACCCTGGCCCATGAGTCGGGCCACCTGGTCCGTTACCGTCTGGCAGGCGGTGTGCAGGTCACCCTCCGCGGCGTGTGCGAACAGGTCCGGGTCGACCGTTGCGGCACCGGTCTCCGTGGCTTTTTTAAGGATGTTCTCCACGCGTTTGAACGCCGCGGCCAGGGGCTCGAAGCCCGGTTGCCCCTTGAGCCTTTCCAGGGCACCCACCCGTCGTTCCACATCGGGTATGCGGTCCGACGAGACGCTGGTTACCGCGGCGATGATGTCTTTGGATCGGCCTTCGTCGGCCAGCAGACGGGCCAGACGGTTTTTCAGGAAAGTCAACACGGCCTGCGCGGTTTGATCCGCCGGTTCGGTGCTCTTGTCGGTGAACAGGGAGACTGCCTTTCCCACCAGTTCGGCAAGCGACACGCTGATTTTCCGGCTGCGCATAATCTGCAGGATGCCGATGCCCTGGCGCCGCAGGGCGTAGGGATCTGCCGCACCGGTGGGAATCAGGCCGACGGCGAAGCACCCGCAGATGGAATCGATCTTTTCGGCGATGGATAGCAGGGCGCCGGTTTCGGTTTCAGGCAGCTGCCCGCCGCTGTGGGTGGGGCGATAGTGCTCCTCGATGGCGGAGGCCACGTCCGGCTCCTCACCGGCCGCCTGGGCGTAAATCCGCCCCATAACCCCCTGGAGTTTGGCAAATTCCCCGACCACCTGACTGACCAGGTCCGCCTTGCACAGGTAAGCCGCGCGGGTCACCTTCTCTTTTTCGGCCGGGTTGACGGCATCAGCCAGCCAGCCGGCGATGCGTTTCACACGCATCACCTTGTCGAACATACTGCCCAGTTTGGCCTGGAAGAGCACGCCCTTTAATTTCTCGACCCAGACTTCCATGGGCACCTTGCTGTCGGCGGCGTAGAAATAGCGGGCATCGGAAAGCCGGGCCCGCAGGACGCGCTCGTGGCCGGTGGCCACCAGGTCCATATTGCGGGTGCGGGTATTGTTGACGGCGATGAAGCCGGGCATCAGCCTGTTCGTCGCGTCGATCACGGCGAAGTATTTCTGGTGCTCGCGCATGGCCGTGATGAGAATCTCCTTGGGGACCTCGAGGAAGATATCGTCAAACCGACCGGCCGTGGCGATGGGGGTTTCCACCAGGTTGGTGACGATGTCCAGCAATTCTTCATCCGGCAATACCCGTCCACCCATGTCAGCCGCCGCGGCCATCACGGCCGCTGAGGTCATCTGCCGGCGTTCGGCGATATTGACCACCACGTTGACCGAGGCCATCGTCTGCACGTAGGCCTCCGGGGAGGGGATTGTCACTTTCCCCGGGTTCATGAAGATGTGGCCCAGTGCCTGGCGGCCGCTTTTGATCCGGCCGCCCAGGGTGAAGGAAACCACCTTGGGGCCATAAAGCGCCACGATGCTCTGGATGGGCCGGGCGAACTGAATCGACAGATCCGCCCAGCGCATGCTCTTGGGAAAAGGGGTGGCAAGGATCACTTCGGGCAGGATGGTTTTTAAAAGTTTGACGGTCGGCTGCCCGCGGTTGGTTTTACGGGCACTCAGGTAACGGCCTTTGTCCGTCTGGACCACTTTCAGGCGCTTGACCGCGACGCCGGCTTTTTCTGCGAATTTTACCGCCGCCACGCTGGGTTGGCCATGATCGTCAAAAGCGATTTTTTCAGGCGGCCCCATGAGGTCTTCGGTAATGGTTTCCTGTTTGGGGGCCACTTGATCCACGGTCACCGTCAGTCGCCTGGGCGTGCCGCAGGTAAGGGCCTGCCCGTGACCGATGCGGGCCCCGTCCAGCCGTTTCAGCAGGTTATGGGCCAGGGCATCCAATGCCGGCTGGATGTATCCCGCCGGAATCTCTTCAGCGCCGATTTCGAGTAGTAGGGTATCCATAGTCACCTCGATCACGCGTTCACGTTCAATGTTTGTTCCATCCGGTTGACTGTCCGGCAATCATGCCGTTTTTTTCAAGAGCGGAAATCCCATGGCTTCACGTTGCTTCAGGTAGCCCATGCCGCAGGCCCGCGCCAGATTTCGGATCCGGCCGATGTAGCCGGTCCGTTCGGTGACGCTGATGGCGCCGCGGGCGTCCAGCAGATTGAAGGTGTGGCTGCACTTGAGGGTGAATTCATAGGCCGGAAGCACCAGACCCTCCTCAATAATGCGCCCGGCTTCGGCTTCATAACGATTGAACAGGTCCAGCAGCATGTTCACGTCGGCCTTTTCGAAGTTGTAGGTGGATTGTTCCACCTCCTGCTGATGATGGACCTGGCCGTAGGTAACCGTGTCGTTCCACATCAGGTCGTAGACGTTGTCAATGCCCTGCAGGTACATGGCGATACGTTCCAGGCCATAGGTCAGCTCCACTGAAATGGGCGACAGCTCCATGCTGCAGGCCTGCTGAAAATAGGTGAACTGGGTGCACTCCATGCCATCCAGCCACACCTCCCAGCCCAGGCCGGAGGCGCCCAGGGTGGGCGACTCCCAGTCGTCTTCAACGAATCGGATATCGTGTTCCAGCGGGTCCACGCCCAGCGCCTTCATGCTCTGCAGGTAGAGCTGCTGGGCGTTGGTGGGGGAGGGTTTGAGCAGCACCTGATACTGGTAGTAATGCTGAAGGCGGTTGGGGTTGTCGCCGTAGCGTCCGTCGGTGGGCCGCCGGGATGGCTGGACGTAAGCCACATTCCACGGCTCGGGTCCCAATGCTTTCAAGGTGGTGTGGTGGTGAAAGGTTCCGGCGCCCACTTCCAGATCGTAGGGTTGAACCACCACGCAACCCTTGCGGCCCCAAAACCGATCCAACGTGAGAATGACATCCTGAAAATTCATGCGCGTTTCCTCAACTGTTCGTATTCAACGTCAAAGGGTTGAAAAAGTTTATAATCGACTGGGATTATCAGATCTGACGCCTTTCCGATAAGCGCCTTACGTACCATTATCGATGGGGTTTAACAAGAGGCGCGTTGGCCTCCCGCCGGGGCAGCTTCATCCTGGCCTGGTACCCATCGGTTTGCCCGAACGACTGCCCGCAGGCGCTGGGCGTGGGAAGGCGGGGGTGACTATGGCTGCATGGTTTCACGGGACAATTGCTCGAAGCGACCCGTTTCGCGCAGCTGCCGCATGCCGTCATTGAATGCCTCGATGAGGTCTGGCGCAAGCTGCCGTTTGAATACGGCATAACCGTACACCCCATGCAGCGGTTTCGGATGCATGGCGATTTTGGCCTGCTCCTGTGGTGAAAACCGATCCCGCAGAACGCCTTTGATCATTGACTCGGCACCAACAATCACGTCGATCCGTCCCATAAGCAGCTTTTTCACGTTCTGCTCGTCCGCGGTAACGCGTTCGACGGTAATTTCACCCGCTTTTTCAGCCGCGAGGTAGGCTTTCCCACCGTTGACATTGCCCAGCCGGTCTCCGATGCGAAGCCCTTTGAGATCGTCGAGGGTTTCCCAGTCAAAGGACTTGTCCCGACGATGGAATAAGGTGACCGGTGAATCGGCAACCGGCAGGCTACTGAAACGGACCGCTTTTTCGCGTTCCGGCGTTTTCAGCCACCCCAGGGACAAATCCGCAGCGCCTGTTCTGACCATCGCGAATGCGCGCTTCAAGGGAACCCATTTGATCGTGACATCGTGCCCGTGGAGGGCAAGCGCCTCCTTGACCAGCCGACACCAGAATCCGCCGGCAGGAAAATGTTCGGCTGCGTAGGGAGGCACTTCGTACTGCACCCAGAAAAGGGTGTCGGCCAGCGCGCTTGCCGTAAACGAAGCGCCGACGAGTATCGCCAGCATCAGTACAAACACTTTTTTTTTCATGCGGTCTCCCATCGATTGCGTTACCTGAGTTGGGTCGCGTCGGCGGCCGCTGCACAGGCAAGGCCGTCGTTTTTCATGGAAGCCCGATCTAACGAACGCCGTCGGGGTCGACTCGACACTCGAGGACCCCGGCGGTCGGGCGCCTGGCGAGCAGGGCTTCCCATTGGGGTTTCAGAGAGGCGATATCGTCTTTTTCGCCGAGGGCCCACATGCACCCTCCACCGCCGGCACCGGTGAAGCGGGCACCACACCCGCACCGGACGGCCGCGGCTACCAGGCGGTCGCCCATATCGTCGAGCACCTCAGGGGTCATGTCTTTGCGAAGCGCCGTTTCACGGTTCATGGCATCGGCCGCCGCCGGCATATCCAAACTGCCCAGGGCAGTGGCGAAGGCCTGGGTGAGTTCGACGATCTCTTTCCAGTATCCACGGTGCTGGCCGTTAATGAATTGGCGAATCCAGGTGCCGTTGACATCCCGGGAGCTGTGGATCACGCCCAGATAGGCCACCAGCAGGCGGCGGTTCAGGCGATCCAGAGACCGACCTTCCATAAGAGGCGTGCGGACAAAAGGCGTTTGTTGCGGGTCGGCCGTCCAGGCCCAGGCATTGATGCCGCCGAATGCGGCGGCCAATTGATCCTGCCGGCCGCAGGGCACGCCGGCCACTCCCTGTTCGATGGCATGGGCCAGCAGCGCCGCTTTCTCCCGAGGGATCTGACCGCGGCCCATGCCGGAGAGGACCTTGGAAAAGGCGGCGATCAGGGCAACCGCCGCTACCGAAGAGCCCCCCAGTCCGCTTCGGGGCGGTGACGTGGATTGAATGTCGATGCGGACTCCTTTTACGGCGAAATAGTCGGCTATGGCGAACATGAGCCCCAGCGGGTGGTCGTAGGGGGCCACTCCCGGATCGAATGCCGCATCGTCGAAGCCCGCCGAAGCGATCCGGATGCGATCGTCGGTGTTGGGCTTCAGGCTGACGGTGGTGCGCCGATCCAGTGCCAGATTGACCGTCGTCGGCCTCAGATGGCTCAGCGGGTAGTGAAAACTGCTGATGTCCAGGGTCCCTCCGAAGTCGATGCGGCAGGGGGCCGAGGCGAAAATAGGATTTTCTTTCAGCAGGTTGCTGATGTTTCCAAGTTCCATGGCATTCCGTTGTTCTGATAGCCGGTTTGCGTTTTAACGAACCCGTTGCAAATGCGACCGCTTACGAGCCCATCAAATTATGCCGATCCTTAATGGTCTGTCAAATCGATTTTTATCGGTGTCCTGCCACTGTTCCTGCGATTCATGGTGTTTCTGATACTTCTGAGAACCTTGAGGCTTTTCGGGGGCTTGCCGATGTGAAAGGGAACGAAGGCTTCCAAAAATTTCAGTCCTTCGGAGATGGCCGTGGGCGCAAACCGGACCCTGGCGGCCCGCTCCAGGTTGCCGGTGTCGGTCCACATGAGCTGTTTCAAGGTGCCCTTGGAGATTTTCAGCCGGCCGTTGGTGGGGATCCCGCAGGTCGGGCAGGCAATTCCCCCCTTGGAGGGATCCGAGACCACCGATGCATGCCGGATCTGGTCCAGGCAGGTTTTGCAGGTATGGCAGTGATCGAAATTGGGGCGAAATCCAGCCAGTGACAGAAAGCGCATCTGAAACAGGATGCTGAGCACCTCAACGGGCGTTTCTCCCCGGTTGAGTTCGGCCAGCACATGCGCCATTAGCCGGTAAAGGGGCTCTAAAGGTTCTTTCTCGGCCATCCATAGATAGATCAATTCCGACCAGTAGCTGGCATAGACGGTTTTAACGATATCCTCGCGGATCTTGAAAAAGGGATCTTCGAGAGACGCCTCCTGGAGCACCGGCATGCCTTTGGCCCTGCCTTGGGCCAACACCACGTTGATCCGTGAAAAGGGTTCCAGCACCCCGGAAAATCGCTTGACGCTTTTTTTTGCGGATTTGGCGATGGCGCTGATTTTTCCCTGGGCCGGGGTGAACAGGGTGACGATGAGATCGAAATCGCCGAATTCGATCCGACGGAGCAGGATGGCAGGTGTATTCAGGCTGGCCATGATCTCATACGCCGAGAAATTCGGTGGCGATGGTAAAGTAAAAGTAAACGCTGATAATATCGACGGAGGTGGTCACGAACGGGCCGGTGGCGACGGCCGGGTCGATATTGATCCGGGCCAGCAGCATGGGGACGCACGACCCGACCAGAGCGGCAACGGACATCGAGCAGACCACTGCCAGGCAGACTGCCAGCGCCAGCATGAGGGTGCTGTACTGCAATTGGGCAACCGACCCGATGAGCAGGCCGTAGACGAGGCCCAGGATCAAACCTACGCTCAGTTCCTTGCCCACCACCGACCCGATGTCCCGGATATTGAGCCGCCCGGTAGCCAGTCCGCGCACCACGATGGTGGAGGACTGGGTGCCGATATTGCCACCCATGCCCATGATAACCGGAATGAAGGCGGCCAGGTAGGCGATCCTGTTCAGACTGTCCTCGAACTGGCCGATGACGTAAAAGGCGAATATACCGCCCAGACAGCTGGCAAATAGCCAGGGCAGGCGGATGCGGGTACTTTTGAGGATGCTTTGGGTTTCAACGTACTCCTCACCCACACCGGCCATTTTCAGGATATCTTCGGTCGCCTCTTCGCGGAAGATATCGATGACATCGTCCACGGTAACGATGCCCACCAGTCGGTTGCTCTCGTCCACCACCGGAACGGCCAGGATGTCGTAGCGGGCGACCAGCTTGGCCACTTCCTCCTGGTCCATGTGGGTCTGCACGGAAAGGACATCGGTGGTCATGAAGGATTTCAAGGGGGTCTGGGGTTTGACCACCACCAGCTGCCGCAGAGAGCAGACGCCCACCAGGTTGCCGTATTCATCCACCGCATAGAGATAAAAGGGCATCTCGACATCGGCAAACTCTTTCTGGATACGTTCGATGGCCTCTTTGGCGGTAATTTCCTGGTTCAAGGCGATAAAGTCGGGGTTCATGATACCGCCGGCGGTATCGTCTTCGAATCGCATGAGGTCTTCGACCTCATCGGACCCCTCTTTCTTCATGCGCTTGAGCAGGGTGCTGGCGGTTTCATCAGGGAGTTGATTCAGCAGGTCGGCGACGTCATCGTTGGGCATGTCCTCCAAAATGGCCACGACTTCATCCGGATCCATGCCGTCGATGAGTTCAACAAAAAGGTCTTCATCTAACTCGCTGAAGACAATCCCCTTTTGCTCCACATCGTCGATCATGTCGAAAAGCAGCCGTTGATCCTGGAGCGACAGGCTCCTGAACAGGATGGAAATATCCGCGCCGTGGGTTTTGTTGACGATCTTGTGAAGCCGGCTGCTGGCGCCCCGCCGCAACAGCCGCTTGACGCTGATCGTCAGGATTTTTTGTCTATCCTGCTGCATTTGATTAACGTGTTAAGCTTTAGGTGCTAAGATTTAAGTGCTAACCATTCAGCATGGTCGGTGCGTTGAAACTGAACAACTATAGACTACGGAATCTTCAGGCTTACCACCTGACCGCTGCTCCCGAAGATCTTTACCGGGCGCTCATTCAAATTGATTTGCAGTCCGGTGGCGTTGCCAATCATCAGGTTGAAGCTGTGGGTTCCTTCCAACTCCAGGCGGTCCCCGGGTTTCAGGTCATAGGATCGGGCATTCTGACCGTCGACAATCACCTTCAACCAGGTTTGCTCCACGGCAACGACCTTGAGTTTGAGCTTGCCCTGGGTCTTTGCAGGCGACGGTCGGTTCCCGGCGGTCTCGGCGCTGGAAACAGATGGCTCGGACAGGGATGTGCGTTCCGGCACCGTTGTGTTTGGCGGCGGCGCCGGGGCCATGAAAAAATCGGTGTACCGCAGCAGAAACAAAATGCCGACGATTACACCCGCGGCCATCATCGTCCGACGGACGGCCCACAGTTTTTCCCGACGTCTCCGGTTATGCTGCTTGGCGTTTTCCTGTTTTTTCAGATCCGACAGGTAGAGCTCGACAGCGACGTCCGCGTTGGCCCCCACGGCATCGGCGAAGGTCCGAATGAAGCTCTTGACGTAGGCCTTGGGGGGGAGCCGGTCATGGGCATTTTCCTCAATGGCCTTGAGACAGTGGGCGGCGATTTTTGTTTTTTCGGAGACCGTTTGAATCGCCAGGTCCTGTTGCACCCGAAAGCCTTTCAGATAGCCGCCGAATGTATCCTGGTTCTTTTCCGAATCCATAATTAGGCCTTAAGATAATTAATCGGGACTGCGTTACCGGTCGTCGTAGTGTCATCGTACGGCTCCCTTCCTCTAGTCTTGCCAAGTCAATTATCTTAAAGCCTATAGGAGAACCGCTATATCCAAGGATCCTGAACCGTAATCAGCAGATTCCAATCCTAATTGATGATTTTGATGTGTGACTGGCTGCGCAGATCCTCCAGCCATGAGAGGAATTTTTTATCCACCACCTCGGCAAACAGCTTCTGATGGATATCTTCCCTTACGCTGTCCAGAGGTTTTCCTTCGCTCCGCTTGATCGCCTCCACGAAAAAGAGCTGAAATCCCTGATCCGTATCCAGAACGCCTGTTGCCTGGCCCGGGCCCAATCCATCGAGCGCCGCCTGGATTTTTGGAGAAAGGGTCTCTTTGGTAAACTCACCGATATCTCCGCCGTCTGCAGCGGCCGGACTCTGGCTGTAGGATCGGGCCAGATCGGCAAATGATTCCCCGGCATCGATCCGTGACCGGACCTGTTGCATCTGTTCATTTACGGCCTGTTTTTCGGCATCGGTGGCAAAATCCGGAACCCGCATCAGGATGTTTCTCAAATGGTAATGAATCTTTCCGCCGTAAAGCTCAGGGTGACTGTCGTAGTAAGCCCGGATTTCTTCTTCGGTAATGACGATCTTGGATTTGACCTGATAATTGACCAGCCGCGAGCGCAGGACCTGCTCCCTGATTTTTTCCCTATACTGCTCCATGGTCATTTGATCCTGTTCCAGAAAACGGCGCAGGTCCTCATCGGTAAACGTATTGGCCGCTTTGATGCGTTCGATGGTGCTGTCGATTTCCGCTTCGTCCACCTGGATATCGTTGCGTTTGATCTCCTGATCGGTGAGTTTTTCATCCACCAAACGGTTGAGCATCTCCTCGCGGACGTTGAACAGCATCTGCCGCTCCTTGTCCAGGTCGAATCCCTGCTGACGAATGCGTTGGGCATAGGGCTCCATGCGTTCCTGGAGTTCAGACAGCAAGACGATGTCTTCATTGACCACCGCAACGATGCGGTCCACTACTTCGGATGCCGCCGAAGCCGTGGCCGTGGCCGTGAAAACCAGTACCCCCATCCCGATCAGCATACCCAGAGACAACTTTCGCTTCAACGCTTCCAATCCTTTCCCTGGCCGGCGGATCCGCCGCCAGGGCGTTGGGACTGTTCCCACAGTTCCCAGTTGATCTCGACATCGTAACGCGCCCGAAGGCCTTCCATCCACTGCGGATAGGCCGCTTCCACCTTTTCGAGCCGAAGCTGTTCTACGATGTGATGCTTTAAATCCATTTCCGGCGCACTGTCACCCTTGACGGCAAATTCTTCTTCGTGGGCCTTATAGTAAGCTTCGATATCCGCTGCGGTGATGTCCACCGGCTGAACCAGTTCCCGGTCGACCACTTTTTCCATAAGCAGGCGCACCCGCAGACGATCCTTCCACAAGGAATAGGGGATGGCGCTTTCCAGCAGCATCTGCTCAAATTCGTCTTCCGGGTAATCCTTTTTAATGGCCTGGATCGATGCTTCCAATTCGGATTCGTCCAGTACGATGCCCAGTTCGTGAGCCCGGCGGTCGATGATCACCTCTTCGGTCATTTGATTCAGCAGGCGCAGCCGCGCATTCTCTATCACCTGCGGATCCGTCGACCGGTCGTCGCTGTAAGCAATCCGGGCGGCCTCGAAGGCGCGTTCGAACTGGGCGATGGTCACGGTCTGCCGGTCAGTGCGGATCAGTACGGCATCCTGCTGCGCTGGGTGGTCGGGTCCTGAGCACCCCGCCCATGCAACCATCGCTGCACAACAGACCAAGCGACACACATGGCTTAGGGTAGGCGACGCGTCCCCTCCAGCCGATTTTTCGTCTTGAGTATAACTTATTGCAAACTTTCTAAATATGGTTCTCATAAGCCTTCAGGAATTAACATGTTGCGCTATTTCGATCAAGATGTTTTTCGTTTGGGCCAGCATGGCCCGTGCGGTCCCTTTGGCCAGGGTGGCTTTGAACTGGTGGTCCGGGGTGAATTGGTAGGGTGGGTTGCCGCTGGTGATCATCTGGACAATTCCCAGGGGCTGCCGTTGATGCGCCTCGCTGAATGCCAGGCACAGGTGCTGGCCGTAAAGGTCCAGGCGCTTGATCCCGGCGCGCACCGACAATACCCGCAGCATGATTTTCAGCAGCAGGTTTTCCGTCTCTTCGGGAAGCGCACCGAATCGATCCACCAGTTCAGCCTTCATGGCGGCGATTTCCTTGAGGTCCTTCATCCTGGCCAGGCGCCGGTAGATGGAGAGCCGTTGGTCGATGTCGACCACATAGTCTTCGGCCACATAGGCGGACATGGGCAGATTGATCTCCGGTTCCAGGCCTTCGGTGATGGGTTCGCCCTTCACCTGGGCTACGGCCTCTTCCATTAGCTTGAGGAACATGTCATACCCCACCGCGGCGATGTGGCCGGATTGGGATGCGCCCAGAATCGCCCCGCCACCCCGGATTTTAAGATCGTTCATGGCAATCTGGAACCCGGATCCCAGATCGCTGTGTTCCATGAGTACTTTGAGACGCTTTTGGGCATCTTTTCCCAGTCGGGTCTCTTCGGGGATGAACAGGTAGGCGTAAGCCTGTTCGTCGGAACGGCCCACCCGGCCCCGCAACTGGTAGATCTGGGCCAGCCCGAACCGGTCTGCCCGGTTGACCAGGATGGTGTTGGCCGTAGCCACATCGATGCCGGACTCGATAATGGTCGTGCACACGAGCATGTCGATCTCCCGGCTCATGAAACGCATCATTACCGCTTCCAGATCTTCTTCGGTCATTTGCCCGTGGGCAACGGCCAGGCGAACCTCGGGTACCTTTTCCTGGAGATAGGCGGCCATGCGGTCGATGGCCTTGACATTGTTGTGCACGAAAAAGATCTGTCCGCCCCGGGCCAGTTCACTGCGGATGGCCTCGCTGACCACGGTGTCGTCGAACTCGCACACGTAGGTGATGATCGCATGGCGTTGCTCCGGCGGTGTGGAGATAACGCTGATGTCCCGGATGCCCATCATGGAGAGATGCAGTGTTCTAGGGATGGGGGTGGCGGTGAGTGCCAGCACGTCTACGGTGGTTCGCAGCCGTTTGAGCCTTTCCTTGTGCCGGACGCCGAACCGCTGCTCTTCGTCGAGGATGAACAGTCCCAGATCGGCGAAGTTGACATCCTTTTGAAGCAGGCGATGGGTGCCGATGACGATGTCAACCGTTCCTTTTTTTATCTCTTCCACGATCCGGCGCTGCTCGGATCGTGAACGGAAACGGCTCAGGCAGGCCACCTTCACCGGGTAGGCGTCAAAGCGTTGGACGAAGGTGGCGTAGTGCTGTTCGGCCAGCACCGTGGTCGGAACCAGCATCGCCACCTGCTTGGCTTCACTGACGGCCAGGAAGGAGGCTCTCAGGGCTACTTCGGTTTTTCCGTAACCCACGTCCCCGCAAACCAACCGGTCCATGGGGGTGGTGCTGCGCATGTCTTCGAGAACCTCTTCGATGGCCTTGAGCTGGTCCGGGGTTTCCTCGTAGGGAAAGTCTGCCTCGAAGTCGGCAAAGTGGCTGTCGGCGGCACCGTAGCCGTGCCCGTGGTTGACCTTTCGTTGGGCGTAGATGGTGAGCAACTCCCCGGCGATTTTTTCCGCGGACCGACGCACTTTCTCCTTGACCCGCTCCCAGGACCGGCCGCCCATTTTGTCCAAGGCCGGCATCATGCCCTCCACCCCCATGTATTTCTGAATCAGGCCCATGCGGTCCACGGGCAGGTAGAGGCGATCCTCATCCCGATAGACGACCAGCAAGAAGTCATTGACGGTGCCTTCCAGGCTCAGTTTAACCAGTCCTTCGTACCGACCGATGCCGTGCTCGTCGTGGACCACCAGATCCCCCTGCTTCAGGTCGGAAAAGGCCAGCAATTCGGTCCGCACAGTTTTTGGACCGCGCCTGGGGCGCTTGGTGCGGGGGCCGAAGACCTCAGCCTCCGTGGCTAAGGCAAGGGCATCCGCCGGCCAGACAAATCCCCCGGACAGGCTGCCCCGACAGATGAACACCCCCCCTGGCCGGAGCCTTTGCGGAAACGGTTGGCTGCAGACCGCTTCAACGCCATGGGGGGTTAGAATGGAGGATAGCCGGCCGACCTGGCGGTCGCTCTCACACACCAGCACCGTGGTGCGTCCCGCCTCCTGCTGCACCGCAATCCAGTGCAACAGCGGGGCGGCCGGCTGGTCGGTCTTCCTGGCCTGCTGCATGGCCAGCAACAGGTCGCTGTTGTCTTCGGTATGGACACTTGCCGTCAGACGATCGCCGTCGCCGGTCACCGCCAGCGGCGCCAGGGATACGGCCCGGCGACGGGTCAGCTCGGCAGTGATCTCTTCCCCGTTTAGAAACAGGTCCGCCGGCTCCACACACAGGTGCTTTTCACTGCAGGCTTTGTCATAGTTGACCTGGGCAAGCGCTTCGCTTTTGGCAACGGCCTGGGCCAGTTCGGCCGGATTGTCGGCGATGATGACCGTGTTGTCCGGCAGGTAATCGAAGAGCGTGTCCATGCGGTCGTAAATCATCGGGGTAAGGTTTTCGATGCCGGGAAATACCCCCTGCTCCTTGACGCGCTGAACGATGTCGCGGACCGTGGTGCGCGGCAGTTCCTGTTTCAGCGCGCGTGCCCGAAACCGGCCGACGATTACATCCAATCGGGCCCTTTCCAGAGTCACTTCTCTGGCAGGTAGAATGACCGCTTCCTGTACGTGTTCCAGACTGCGCTGGCTGGCGGGGGAAAAAAACCGGATGGTTTCGGCAAAATCACCGAACAATTCGATGCGAATAGGGTTTTCATACAGGGGAGAAAAGATGTCGATGATACCCCCGCGGACGCAAAAATCACCCGGTTCCTCCACGACCACGCTGCGCGTGTATCCGCCGGCTGCGAGTTTGGCCACCAGGCGGTCCGGTTCGATCTCCTCTTCAGCGATGATCAACTCCGCAAATTCGGCTAACACGGATTTGGGAATCAGACGCTGGCGCAGTGCCGTGGCGGTAGTCGCTACGATTTGCGCCTGCTGACCCTCGATCATGCCATACAACGCCCGGATGCGGCGCGCAGCGGTTTCGTTGTGGTAGGACATGAATTTGAACGGGGAAATATTGTAAGGTGGAAAGAGGACGGTGGCCGAACCCGTTTCCGCGGAAAAGAAATCGATTTCCGCCTGCCGCTGCTCGGCGGCTTTGGTTGATGCGGCCACAACCAGCACGGGCGACTTGAGCGCCTGTCTGACGCCAGCCGCCAGTCGAGCGCCGGCGCAGCCGCCCATGCCGGTAATCACGAGGGGGCCTGTTCGCTCGGCAATGGTTCGGATCAGCATTTCCGATGTAATTTTTTCTTGATTTTGATCCATAAACGCTATACGTGATCCTTCTATTTTTCAGCCGGACAGTTACACGCCACCGTAGCTCAGTCGGTAGAGCAACGCACTCGTAATGCGTAGGTCCGCGGTTCGACTCCGCGCGGTGGCTCCACAGTCAGTTCCGGGTTCCCGAGTCTGCTTTGCGGGAACCCGTTTTTTTTGACATCCGGCACGGGATGGCATCCGGCAGGGCACGCGTCCGCCGATGGGCGCCTTATTAGCCCAACCTGCACCGCTTTTGCAACCGCCGTCTGCGATCCTCGCCTTTTTTCACCATCGCCACGGAACCGGTTTCCCGACAACCCAGGCGTGGCAGGAGATATCTTTCATGCAGCTTTCACCCGAACAGCAAGCCGCTGTCGAACATAGCGGTTCCCCGGCCCTGGTCGTGGCCGGCGCCGGATCGGGAAAGACCCGGACCCTGACCGCAAAATTTGCCCACCTGGTGGAATCGGGTATGCCCCCCGAACAGATTCTGGCCATCACGTTCACCAACAAGGCTGCCGAGGAGATGAAAGGGCGCCTGATTCGCATGACCGGCATGGGTAGTCAGCGATTTCCCTGGGTGCGCACCTACCATTCCGCCTGTTTCCAGATTCTGAAGGAGTACAGCCACCTGCTTGACTTCCATTCGCCCCTCCAGGTTTTTACGTCTTACCATCAGCAAAAGACCGTCAAGGATGTGCTGTTAAGCCTCAATTACGATAAAAAACACGCCATGTCCGTTCTCGGGCAGATTTCCAACGCCAAGAACAGCGGACATCCCGGTTCCTATTTTGACAGCCATCCCCGGCAGGGCAACATTCGCATGGCCGATGTGTACGAGCGCTACGAAGGGATCCTCAAAGCGGCCAATGCGGTCGATTTTGACAATATCCTGCTGTTGACCCGCAACCTGCTTCGGGACCACGCTGATGTTCGGCAGCGATACCAGACCCAATTCCAATACATTCTTTGCGATGAATACCAGGACACCAACGACCTGAACGAGGAGATTACCGCCTTGCTGCTCAAAGACGGGAACCTCTTTGCCGTTGGTGACGACTGGCAGTCCATTTACTCGTTTCGGATGAGCAACGTCGGCCATTTCCTATCCTTCAAAAAAAAGTACAAGGGCGCACGAATCTTCAGGCTGGAGCAGAATTACCGCTCGGCCGACGAAATCGTACAACTGGGCAACCGGGTCATCGGCCATAATGAAAACCGTATGGAAAAGGCCTGCTATTCGGACAAGGAAGGCGGCGTGGTCGAGACCCATGAGTTCTATACCGACCAGGAGGAGGCCCGCTGGGTGGCCGACAAGATTCGCAGTATGGTCCGGATGGGCATTCCCTATGAAAAAATGGCAGTGCTCTACCGCACCAAATTCTGCTCACTTCCTTTCGAACAGGCGTTTCGCCGGGCGCACATTCCTTATCACATGATGGGCGGGAAGGGATTTTTCGACCGGGTGGAGATCCTTGACCTGAACTGTTACATCACGGCCGCCGTGTTCGACAAGGATGACACCGCCTTCGAACGGGTTCTCAACACGCCCAAACGGGGCATCGGGCCGGGGACCGTCAAAAAGATTTCCCAGATGCGCAGGGGAGACATGAGCCTGAAGGATGCCGCCCGGATGGCCGTATCCGAACGCGTGCTGACCCCCAAACTCTACCAATCCCTGAATGATCTGCTGGCACTGCTGGACGAGATCCGGGATCTGCGGCCCGATGAAGCCATCCGCCTGACGATTGCCCGCACCGGATACATGGACCATCTGGAAAACTACACCCGATCCAACTCCATGGATTTCACCGCCCGCCAGGAAAACATCGATCAGTTGATCCATGCCGCCTCCCAGAAAGAGACCATCGTGGACTACCTGGAAGAGGCCGCACTGGTCCGCGAGGACAAGGATGATGAGGAGGAATCAGACGGCGTCAACCTTTCCACCGTTCACGGGGCCAAGGGTCTGGAGTTTCACACGGTTTTCGTGGTCGGGTGCGAAGAACAGCTGTTCCCCCACTGGCGATCCATGGACAGCGCCGAAGACCTGGAGGAGGAGCGTCGGCTCATGTACGTGGCGGTGACACGGGCAGAGCGCGGTCTGTTTATTACATCGGCCAATTTTCGCAAAGGCCAGTTCAATCCCCGCAGCCGTTTTTTAGAGGAGATCGACACGGTATTGGCTGATCGGTAGCTGTGTCCATCCGTCGATGCTGGATGCCGAACCGGGTGGGCGATCGTCGAGCCGCGATCACGACCGCATTCCCCGCCGCTCGCCTCGGCAAGGGTTCAATTTTACCGCCTGTCCGCTGATTCTTATTTCAATGCGTATTGTACCTTATGAACTTGACATCTTCCGGCCTTGTGTATAAATTTAATAGCTGTATGATTTTATTGAACAAAGCGGCAATCTAATGTTGATTCATTCCTTGAGATGCACGGACGTGTGCCAGGGGCACAGAATCGAGAACCGATGAATTGTATCGATGCCGTAGAAGGCATGGCCAAGGCTCTGCTGGGGAAGTTTTTGGATGTTTCCACGGAGTATCGCATGGACGACAGTGAATATATACGTAATGTCAAAGCGGTAATCGATGCCGTGATTCTCTTCGTCAAAACCAACCCGGAGGTCAGCGACAATCCTGATCTGATCCGGGACGTCCTTTACGATTTTGCGAAAACGCGATGGCTGGCACGTCTGGAGAAAGTTGTCGATCCAGATCAACAGGCGGGTGCCACGCGCGATCTCGAGTACCAGGCATACTGTTATGACTACCTGTATGCGCACGGCAACTACCCGCGTTGAACCCGGCACGCATTGCGTGGCAAAAGCCGGCTTGTGGTTCGTGAACCGAACAGGAACATGCCCATACATTGACTATTTTCAAAACAGGGAGATCTTCCACATGACCGAAACCGATGATGAAGCGCTGAAAGTTGAAATTGATGAGATAATGAGCAAAGTGGATAAGATTATGGACAAGGTGGCGCGGTTCATTCCCGAAGACAAAAAAGAATCCAGCGGTTATGAGTCACCGGATCCTGATCGGTGATCCGATGCCGCCGGCACATTAACACCCGGCAACCATTTCTCTCAGGAGGCGCTATGGCATTGACCAAGAATGACATCGTCGCAAAGGTGAACGACTTGGGCTTTACAAAAAAAAAGTCCATTGAAACCGTTGAGTCTCTGCTCGAGATCGTCAAGGGAACCCTCGAAGATGGAGACGATCTGCTCGTATCCGGTTTTGGCAAATTCTGCGTGAAGGAAAAGAAGAAGCGGCGGGGCAGAAACCCGGCCACCGGTTCCGACCTGACCTTGCGGGAGCGCAAGGTGGTCACCTTTAAATGCTCGGGAAAGCTGCGCAGCAAGATCAACGATAACTGATCCCAATCACCGGATTGAGCCGTCCATACACATCAGGACGCCGGACAACCCCCCAAAGCGGGCATCTGACCCTGCCCGGCGGCCGGCCGCCGGACGATCATCCAGATCGCATCTATCCGTTTATCACATCCATAGCGACGAAGAGCGGGGTGCGCCGGCAACCTTTTCGCTGATAGTTGTCCGTTGGGCCGGAGACGGTGTAGCGCTAAAAAGCACCCACACAGGCAGCATCAACCCATCGGCCCTGCCTGCCCGCGAACCGCACGCCCTCGCCGTCTCAGGCCGGTTGATTTTCCAGTGGTCATGCCGTCCGCGTCCGTCCGAGTTTATCGAGAAATGTTCGTTGGCGCAATTTTGTCAGCAGGTCGCTTTCTTCGACCAGATAGTAAACCGGCTGGTTGTTTTCATCATAGCAGGCATAAATGGCGTTGTATCCCTTTGGGTCGGACACTGTCTTGATTCGCCTTACATCGTTATCGAACCTGTCGCAAACCTCCTCCCAGGGTTCCGGGGATGCATTGTCGATGGGTTCGATCGCCTGGGTCGCTACGTTGAAATTGACTTGAAGGGATTTCATGGCAACCACCTCATCTCTTGTCGGTTAAGATCGGGTAACGATTATCAGGGGGCAAGGATAAAATCGGTGATGTACGGGTTTTCCTTTTTTTCAAGGCCCATGGTACTGCTCGGCCGATGGCCGTAATCGTGGCCTGGCCAGATGCGGGTATCGTCATCGAGCCCGAGCAGTTTAGTCTTGATGCTCCATATGAGCCGGTTCAGTGATCCACCTTTCATATCGGTGCGCCCGACGTCGCCTACAAAGAGGGTGTCTCCGGTAAACAGATGCCCGTCCACCAAAAAACAGCATGATCCCGGTGTATGACCCGGCGTGTGAAGCACCCGAATCGATACCGCACCCAGTTCAATTCGCTCATTGTCGCTGAGCAGTCGGTCCGCCACGGTATCCACCCTTAATCCGCTTTGCCGCTCGAGGTCCCGGATTTCCGGTGAATCGGCGAAAACGCCGCTGTCGTCGGCGTGCATGCAGACGGGTATGCCAAGGGCGGCTTTCAGCGAGGCGTTGGCCAGCACATGGTCCGGATGGCCGTGAGTGTTGCAGATAGACAGGGGTGTGGCGTTTTCGCGCTCGAGTGCGCCGATGATCGTTTGTGGTTCACCGGCTGGATCGATGATGATGGACAGGCCGGTTTCACGGCACATCACAATGTAGGTGATGACCATAAAAGGCCCCAGTGGCAACCGGGTAATCTTGATGGCGTTCATGGTTCCACTCCGCGTTCTCTTGGGCAGGGGATGGAAAAATAATACCCGCCCGATCTGACGCTGTCAATTCATCCATCGTCAGGAAAAGGGGCTATTCCATGGGGGAGGGCATGGTTGCCGCATGGGCGTCGTGGTCACCGCCGTCCCTCAGGTTGACATCGGTTTAAAGGCGGAGCGGATTCGTTTGCCGGCCTGCAGTCAACCGTGATGGCCGGTCATGAGGGTGTGCGATTGTGCAATAAAGGGTGGTTTCTATGTGCGCTGCGGAGGACGTGATGAGAACACTGACATTGTCTGTTTTATTTATCGGTGTTTTGGTTTTTTCCGGTTGCACCAGCGTTCAGGTCAGTCAGGATTACGACCCCCATGCGGATATGTCACGCTACGGCACCTGGCAGTGGCGAGACCCGGCTCAGACCGCCACCGGGGACATCCGCATCGACAACCCGCTGCTGCATAAACGGATTCGTCATGCCGTCGACAACCATCTGACGAGTCGAAACATCAGTCCGGCTAAGGGAAAGCCGGATCTTTATCTGTCCTATCACCTGACCATCCAGCAGAAGACACAAATCGACACCTACTACTCGACAGTGGGTGCGGGCAGCTACTATCAACCGTGGTATGGGGGCATTGGCACCGAGACGAGCATCCGGCAGTATGACGAGTGCCGTTTGACCATCGATTTCCATTCAGCGGATACAGGTGCCTTGGTGTGGCGGGGGGTGGGGGTTTTTCGGCTGAGAACCCACAATACACCCCAAGAAGCCACCGAGGCAACCGGTGAAATCGTGGACAAGATCCTTTACCAATTTCCGCCGGCTGCCCGTCCATCGTCCACTGTCCGGTCTTCTTTCGGTGCGGGCGCACCATGCTGGCAGTCCGATCCGTCAGCAGAAATCGCATGGACCCAGGGGATCGGTCAGGTAAAATTGCAGATCATGCTGTCGTTGGGAATAAAGCGAGTGAACGATCTCCCGGCCTCCTTGGCTAAATGTCCGGGAAGGGCGATGCCGGATGCATGCTCGGCGTAGTTGACAAACGTGCGTCCATCGATACGGACTTTCATTCCTTTCTGGGGCGTTTTCAACGGTACGATGACACAGGTGTGCCAGTATTTTTGCTCCAAATCGGCATATCCCATCTCATGTGCCTGTTCGCCAACGCTGACTTCGAGGTAATGGCGAGATCCTTTCAGAATCATCGGCTTGTATCTTTCTCCAATTCGGTCCAGCAAGTTTTTCAAGTTTTGATCTGGCATCGTGCCTCCTCAACTCACCCGGGTCTTACCCGGGCACCCAATGGGATTCATCTACGAAAAAAAAAACATTATACAGGTTTCCAATGCCGGATGGGCATTGAAAAACACATGCCCACCCGCCAATTCGTATTGTTGGCACGGCAAAGCCCTTAGGCAATATGAGCGGAGTAATAACTTGTTGAGGGGGCAATCCTATCACTTTCCGGATGGCCAATGGACATCGGACGCTGTAGAACAGTGCTTTTCCCAGTGGGCAATTGTGTGGCGCGCAGCGATAATTTCTCCGTTCTTTTGCGTGTCGCAATGTCACTACAGGGGCCGTAACTGCTTAAAAGAAAAGTTATACTTGCCAGAACCGACCCAAGCCGGAAATGGTAATTGTTCATGCGCTATGATATACTTGCCCGTATAATAACAACGTGCTGGCAGGAGCATGACCCGCGGCGAGACCGATCGGCAAAAAAGAAGTTGCTGTTTTGAGCGTGTTCGTTTTACCTTTTGAACGCTGAGCACGTTTTTCAGGCTTGCGTCCAATGCGTGTGGAGATGATTCATCCCAGACGAATTTAATCCTTATGGAGATAAAGAAGGATGGACCTCAGATTCTTATCCGCTGATATCGATCCTGCCAAAGCCACCAATCTGAGCAGCCTGAAGCAAAAGGCGATGCTGCTGATCGATCAGGAGTTGGCCGATGATCAGAACCTGCACGACAATGCGGCTGTCGCCATCATGAACGACTACGACGGGATGGGGGCGGAAACGTTTTTAAAACAGCTGCACACCTATAGCTTAATCCTGAATGCCCTCAAGAACAAGGCTGTCTTCCAGGAAATGGCGGCGCTGCTGGCGAACATGTTGCGGGCAGGGGTTTACAAGGTTGACGGTGAGGCGCTGGACGCCGTGACCGTGCGACGGGATGCCTTACAGATTCATGTCAATGGCAAATCGACCATGATTGGCGCCGTGAATGCAGAACTGCTGACGATATTGTCCTTGGGGAAGGAGAGCCGCGAAACGGAACGGCAGTTGATGGCGATCGATCGGCTGGTCAAACACCGAGATGAAAAAAACCTTCAAGCCGTCTCACAAGCCTTCAAGATCCCACTGCATGATACGCAAAAAATTGCCCACTTAATCGAGAAGCTGTTTGATGGGCAGGGTAACTTCATCCGAAAAACATTCGAACCGATGATCGATGAACTGGCGCGGCACGGGAACCACGCCTTCGAATTGTTATGGTGTTATTTCAAATCCATGAAAGGACGGGCCAACCGGGTGTCTTTCCTCAACGCCCTGCAGCACCTGATCAGCCGCATCAAGCGCCCCAAACACGCCCTGCGTTTTTTGCTGGCCGATTTCTGTCGGCACCCCGAAAGGGTGGAGCCTTCGGATCGGAATGCGATCATGCTGGCCAACATCCTGCTCAGAACATACAACAAGGAGCTGGATGTCGATATTGAAATGACCCCTGAAGAGGTCCTCAGTGTCTACAACGGGCTGGAACGGGACGTGGTTCACTACGCCCAGTTTAGAATCGATTCGGTGGAGTATCGCTTCTCCAGCAAAGTGGTTACCATCCATGAGAAACTGGTTGCGCTTTTAAACGCCACGACGCCCGGAAAACAGACGCCATCCGTGCGCCACCTGCTTTTTCTTGAACGTGAGATCTTCATTTTTCTTTCCCTTTTATCGGGTAAAACCGCCCACCTTATCTTGGTCTCCGCATTGAACGAATATGGCGATCCCAACGCGGGAATCTATCGCACCCTCAGAGCGACAACCTACCTGCCGGTTTTTTTGCAGCACCTTAAAATCATTGTCCGCGGCGTTGGACGGGTGGGGACGCGCGATGATGTGGGCCTGCTCAAACAAATCAGCGAACATGGCTATCGCTTATCCGAACTCAATGGTACTCCTGAAAACCAGCGATCCGTCATGCGAACCATGGAGTGGATCGACAATGTTATCCGCAGCATCACCACCGCCAACTGGCATTCAGCATAAGTGCATGGAGATATTCACGTGAGTGATCAGCTGTCGGAAAAACGCATTCTTGCTGCGCTTGAAAAAAAAGGCTTGATATCATTTTCGCAGGCACGAGACCTTTACGGTCAACGCTTTGAACTGATCAAGCAGTTCGAGCGTCGTCGCTCCAATCAGGAGAAAACCGATTTCATCGAAAAACGGGAAAACCCCTTTATTTTTATCGATACCATCGTCACACTGAACCTGAAGCGCAGGGACGACCCGTCAAAAATTCTGGACGAGGATGCCATTTTTCAGACCCTGGCGGAAAGCTGGGGAATTCCCTTCGTCAAGGTCGACCCCCTGAAGCTGGACTTGAATGTCGTCACCAGCACCATTCCCATCTCCTTTGCCAAGAACCACCTGGTGTTGCCGGTGGAGGTCAGCCAGGGAAAACTCACCGTGGCCACACCGAACCCATTTAGCCTCGACGTTTTCGAGGACATCACCCGTGCCTGCCAGATGCAGGTTAATGCGGTGGTGAGTCCGCGGTCGGATATCATCAAGCTCATCGAAGAGTTTTTCGGCTTTAAACGATCCATTGCGGCAGCCGAGCATCAGTTTTCCGGACCCACTGTGGATCTGGGCAATCTTGAGCGGTATACTCAGCTTAAATCCGCAGACGAGTTGCCGTCCCATGACCATCATGTTGTCAATGCCGTCAACCACCTGTTCGTGTATGCGTTCGACCAAAAGGCCAGTGACATTCATATTGAACCCAAACGGGACGTCAGCCTTGTCAGAATGCGCATTGACGGGGTTTTGCACACGGTCCACAGGCTGCCCAAAAATGTCCACTCGGCAATCATCAGCCGGATCAAGAATCTGTCCGGGTTGGACATGGCCGAGAAGCGTCGACCCCAGGATGGTCGCATCAAGACCGGCAAGAAAGATGTCGAGGTCGAGATTCGTGTGTCCACCGTGCCCGTGGCCTTCGGCGAGAAGGTGGTCATGCGGGTCATGGATCCGGATATATTGTTCCAGGATCTCGAGAGCCTGGGCTTTTCATCGGTGGATATGCAAAAGTACAACCGGATCGTTTCCCATCCCCACGGCCTGGTTCTGGTCTGCGGCCCCACGGGAAGTGGAAAATCCACCACGCTCTACTCCACGCTCAGGAAGATCAGCACAACCAAAGTCAATGTCACCACTGTCGAAGACCCGATTGAAATGGTGCATGAAGATTTCAACCAGATAGCCGTCAAGCCCCAGGTGGGAATCACTTTCGGGTCGATCATGCGCAACATACTCAGGCAGGACCCCGACATTATCATGATCGGAGAACTCCGGGACCTGGAAACGGCGGAAAACGCCATTCAGGCGGCACTTACCGGCCATCTGGTCTTATCGACCCTGCACACCAACGACGCCCCGTCATCAATCGTCCGGTTGATGGATCTGGGGATTCCCGCATTTCTCATCCAGGCGACACTCAGGGGCATTCTTTCCCAGCGGCTGGTTCGAAAAATATGCAACGCCTGCAAAGCGCCCATCGAAATGGACGCAGCCAGACTCCAGTCGCTGGGGTTGGAAACCGGTCAATCAGGCACACTCTCCCTCTTCCATGGCACAGGCTGTCAGAAATGCAGAGACACCGGGTATCAGGGAAGAACAACCATCCACGAAGTGCTTCCTTTCTCTGATGCCATCAAATCAAAGACCGTTCCCGACGCGGATCTGGCTGTCCTGACGGAAACGGCACGGGCAGAGGGCATGACCACCTTGCGCGAGAGCGCCGTCGAGAAACTGATGGAGGGCATCACCACTTACCAGGAGGTCCTTCGCGTCACCTCCAAAAACGAAATCGGGTGACGATCGAAGGCGTTTTTCGTGGACCCATAAAACAGAAAGCCTGCCCCGGAAAGGGCAGGCTTTCTGGCAGTTGAGGTATCCGTCCTTAATTGATCGGTGTTCTGAATCGTTCTCCTGGAGAAATGACTTTTGACGCACTGGTAATGATTACCGTGGATGTGGTCTGTTCTGTATGAAGGACCAGAAAAGCGCCAAAGTCAACCGGGGGCAGGCTTTTTGAACTGATCTCATTATTTTCCATAACGGTCTTTTGTTTGCTGTAGATGCTGTATTGCTGGCCAACCTGGATGTTGTCGGCGCGCCCCTTGTCGATAAATGCCAGGGTGTAATCACCGGTCAATTTTAAATGATCTTCAGAGATGATGATCTGTCCATCGATACCGGGGATGCTCGGTTTGAGTTCGATGTCTGACGATCGCTGATTATAAGGCATCAACAGGTCATCCACACGAATTGTCCGAAAGGATTTCAAAACCTTCGCGATGACCATATCCGGTTCCTTTTTAGTCACTTCCACGATGCCCAGGATGTAATGCTGGGTTCCGATGGTTTCGGTTGAATCGCGTTCGTCAGTCGGTTTCATATACCGGAAAACGGTATGCCGGCTCCCGGGAATGAGTTCGTTTTGGGCGGCATCTCCTTGCGGGCGGACATAAACCCTGTCCCCTTCACTGATCAGAACTTTTCTCCCCTCAACCTCGAAGATGGAACCCGATGGCGTTACGGGTGGTTTCCGAATGAATCCGACACGGTCAATGGAAGGATATACGAAAAACGGTGCAGACGCTTTTTTCCCCTCGGCCGGTTTTACCGGCGTAACGGGTGCGGGTTGAATTACAGCAACGGGTTGGATGTCCTCGGATTTTACAACGGCCTGAGAACCTGACTTTCTGTAAAGGCGGATTCTTTCTCCGGGAAAGATCCAGTGAGGATTGGTAATCTGATCGTTGCCTTCCCACAGTTCCGGCCACAACCAGGGAGAATCGTTGAAATGGTTTGACAGGTCCCAGAGGGTATCACCTTTTTGGATCGTGTAGTAAAACCCCGTCTCGCTTTCGACCACGTCGATCTTGTCTGCTGCTGTTCCAGTCGCTGATAACAGCAGGGGCAGGAGCAGAAAAACGGAAATAAGAGCGGTTGAATTAATTCTGCGATTCATCAGAAACCTCATTTTTTGGGTGTCATCGATGTATCTGTTGAAACTTTTACATTGATTTCAGTAACCTGATTATTGGCGTGTTGTCAAGCGTTTAGAGCCCCGGCAAGAAATTATTGCGCGTCATCGCACCGTGTTTTCGATTGTCTATCCGACAGGCTGCCGGTGGTTTCAGGATCAGCGCCGTCGGCGGTGGGGGCGTAGGCGGGCCAACAGACAGGTAACGGGGGGTAATTATTTTCCTGCCTGGGATCTCCGATTTGGCAACGAAGGAAAAAAGCCCCCGCATGATCAATCATGCGGGGGCTTTTTTTATTGTACGCGATGTTCAGCGGAGCGATTGCTTACATCATGCCGCCCATGCCGCCCATGCCGCCCATGCCACCCATACCGCCGGCTCCGGCGCCAGCCATCGGGTCTGAGGATTTTTCCTCGGGCTTGTCAGCGATCATGGCTTCGGTGGTGAGCATCAGCGAGGCAACGCTGCCTGCGTTCTGAAGGGCAAAGCGGACCACTTTGGTGGGGTCGATAACCCCGGCTGCGATGAGATCTTCATACTCATTGGTCGCCGCGTTGAAACCCATTGCACCTTCGGCGTTTTTAACCTTGTCGATGACGACGCTGCCCTCGTAGCCGGCATTGCCGGCGATCCGGCGCAGAGGCTCCTCAATGGCACGCATAACAACTTTTACACCCAATTTCTGGTCGGATTTGATTTTGATTTTGTCCAGTGCGGGGAGGGTGCGGACCAGCGCGACGCCGCCACCGGGGACGATGCCCTCTTCGACCGCTGCGCGGGTCGCATTGAGAGCGTCTTCAACGCGCGCTTTCTTTTCTTTCATTTCGGTTTCTGTTGCCGCACCGACGTTGATCACGGCGACTCCTCCGATTAGTTTGGCCAGACGTTCCTGCAGTTTCTCACGATCGTAATCGGAAGACGTTTCATCGATCTGTGCACGGATCTGTTTGACACGTCCTTCCAATGCGGAGCGCGCACCGGCGCCGTCGACGATGGTGGTGTTGTCTTTGTCGATGCTGATGCGTTTGGCCTTGCCCAGATCGGTGAGGGTCAAGCTCTCGAGTTTGATGCCCAGGTCTTCGGAAACTACCTGACCGCCTGTGAGAATGGCGATGTCTTCCAGCATGGCTTTTCTGCGGTCACCGAATCCGGGGGCTTTGACAGCGGCCACTTGAAGGGTGCCGCGCAGTTTGTTGACGACCAGGGTCGCCAGCGCTTCGCCATCTACGTCTTCGGCGATGATCACCAGGGGCTTGCCCATCTTGGCCACCTGCTCGAGCACGGGCAGCAGGTCTTTCATATTGCTTACTTTTTTCTCATTGATCAGGATGAAGGGATCTTCCAGGGAAACAACCATTTTTTCGGGATCGGTCACGAAGTAGGGAGAGAGATAGCCCCGATCGAACTGCATTCCTTCGACCACATCCAAGGTGGTCTCCATGCCTTTGGCTTCTTCCACGGTGATTACGCCTTCTTTGCCCACCTTGTTCATTGCCTCGGCGATAATGTTGCCGATTGTTTCGTCATTGTTGGCGGAAATGGTTCCAACCTGGGCGATCTCTCGCTGATCCTTGGTCGGCTTGCTCATCTTGTGAAGCTCTTTGACGGCCACTTCAACCGCTTTGTCGATGCCGCGTTTGATGGCCATGGGGTTGTTGCCTGCAGCTACGAGCTTCTGCCCTTCCTCATAGATGGCGCGAGCGAGAACCGTTGCGGTGGTGGTGCCGTCACCGGCCATATCACTGGTTTTGCTGGCCACTTCTTTCACCATCTGGGCGCCCATGTTTTCAAACTTGTCTTCCAGTTCGATCTCTTTGGCAACGGTGACGCCGTCCTTGGTAACGGTGGGAGAACCCCATGACTTATCGATAACCACGTTTCTGCCCTTGGGTCCTAATGTGACAACCACTGCATCGGCAAGCGCCTTGACGCCGTTGAGCATCGCTTCGCGGGCTTTCATATCATATTTAATTACTTTTCCAGCCATTTTTCATAACCTCCATAGTCTGTCGTTAGTTGGGTAATCCCTTACTCAATGACGCCGAGCACGTCGTCTTCGCGCATGATCAGATACTCTTCACCGTCGATTTTTACTTCGGTTCCAGAGTACTTTCCAAATAGAATCCGGTTGCCGACCTTGATCTCCAGTGCCACTCGCTTGCCGTCATCCCCAACCTTACCATTTCCTACGGCCTTGACCTTTCCTTCGGCCGGTTTTTCCTTAGCGGTATCCGGGATGATAATGCCGCCTTTGGTTGTGGTCTCCTCTTCGACGCGCTGCACCAGAATTCGATCCTGCAATGGTCTGAGTTTCATCGTTCCTTCTCTCCTTTTTAGTTTAGCACTTGTGTTGATCATCAAAAAAACAAAGCCACACAACTATTTTAAACAGGCCAGTCCTCATGACCTTATTCCAAACAAATGTCGTCGCATACGCTGATTTTTTTCAGGAAGACGAAAGATTCAATAATCTAATCACACGTCATGATTTGTAAAGAGTGGACGTCATTTTTTGTACGCGGAAACCACCGCATTCCATATCGATCAGCGGCGGCAGATAGCGCCGGGGGCGTATCATTGGAACCGCTCAAATCAATCCTCACCCGCTTTGGCTTTAGATTCAGAGGCGCCGGTACTGCTTGTTTTACTTTCGGTCGTGGCTGAATCCGAAGTTTTGCCGCTGGATTCAACTGCCGGCTTCTTGGAATAGTCCGTCACATACCAGCCGGTGCCTTTCAGGTGGAAGCTGCTCTGGGAAATGAGCTTGCTCAGCTTTCCCGAGCAATGCCTGCATGTGGTTAACGGGGCATCTGAAAATTTTTGAATGACCTCTTCTATTCCTCCGCAATCCGCACATTGGTATTCATACAGCGGCATGGTTTTGATTCTCCTGTAAGGTATTGCAAAAATTAAATAAAATTAGGTGTCCCGCCTGAATGACTGCTTTAATATATGTCAATTTTCGTGCTTGTCAAGAAAATGCCGGCGAAAATCAGGGGATGGTTTTTAACCCGTCAAAGGGGGGGCGCCAGGTGCCGTAGAAATCAAGTACGGCTCCCAGTCCGGCGGTCTTCAGGGGATCAAGAATGTCGTGGGTGATGCCGTGTACCCGTCGCTCTTCAATCAGTTTTTCAACCTCGCTGGCGTTGAAGTTTTGCTGGAAGCGGCTGAAACGGACGATATGGACCAATTCATGGGTGACCACATACAAGGCAAAGGGGGAGAGTCTGATTTCCGGACGCCTCCTGAGGATTTCAAGGATGGAATGATCCTGAATACATATCTTATAGAAATCGTATGCGCTAGATCCCAGGACCCCGCCTTTGAGTTTGCCCTCATATCGGATGATTTGGGCGAAGGGGCCGGTGACGATTTCATCTTCGGCCAGATCGGCAAGGGTTTTTACATCGTATTTTGGGCGCAACCACTGACTTGCCGACATTTTATAGTAGTTGCTGACCACCTCTTCGGCCATGGCGACGGCGTTGTTGACAATTGCCAGTTCATCGTCTTTGAATGTGGAGACACCAAACTTTTTTTTCATTAAATTCCTGTAGCATACCCCATTTCTTGGATCAATGGCTTTATCGATTGAGCCGGCAGCGGCAATGGGCCGCTTTTGTTTCACTGTGCTGATATTGGTCGTTGGATCCCCTCGTTGGATGGTTGAACGGCAGTTGTCGTTTAAAAAATGATGGACAAGAACGGTGCAATGATATAAGAGAACGAGTTTATCCAGATATCTTATTATGAATGGGGGTGATCTGTTGGGCAGCGTGATCAAAAAAAGAAGAAAAAAGATGCGCAAGCATAAGCACCGAAAGTTGTTGGCCCGTACGCGGCATCAGAGAAGAAAGGGTAAATAATGACACCTGCGCACTTCTGTGATGGACACCAATAAAAAAGCACCGGCACAGCGCGCGTCGGTGCTTTTGTTTCCTTTTATGCAATTTGCCGCTACGGCCGTCCCGCCGTTTTCCCTTCGTAACCCTTCATGTACTTGAAGATCTCAGAATCCGTTGACAGGATGATTGAGCTGTTTTCGGAGAGCGCCTCGTTGTAGACCTCCAATGTTTTGATGAAGGAATAAAACTCCGCGTCCAACCCGTAGGCCTTGGCATAGAGCCTTGTCGATTCGGCATCCGCCTTACCCTTGACCTCCTGCGCCGTCCGGTAGGCTTCCGATTCGATACGCTTCAACTCACGCTCTTTTTCGCCCAGGATCTTCTGGGCTTCGCCTTTTCCTTCGGACCTGAATTTCTGGGCAATCTGTTTTCTCTCGGCAATCATCCGCTCGTAGACGGATGTTCTGACCTCTTCAACATAATTGACCCGTTTTATCTTTACATCCACCAGTTCAATCCCGAAATTGGACAGTTTGGGCCTGGCCTGGTTCAGGATGCCGGTGTCGATCTGGTCCCGGCCGACAAATACCTGGGAGAACCGGACGGGCTTGTCTTCCTGTGTACTAGCATTTTCTGACCCGTCACCCAGGTCCTCGAAGGTGTCCAGTTCGCGGTTGCTGTTTCGAACGGCTTCGATGAGGCGGTTGGAAGTGATAAAATTTCTCACGGTGGGATCGATGATTTCGTCCAGCCGCTGCTGAGCCCGGTTTACGTAGCCCACCGTTTTGAAAAAGAGGACGGGGTCGACGATCTTCCAGCGGGCAAATGTGTTCACCCATATGTAGGTCTTGTCCTTGGTCGGGATCTGCCCCGGGTCTCCGTCCCATTCCTGAAGGTTGTTGGGAAAAACCAGCGCTTTTTCGATGACCGGAAGCTTGAATCGCAGTCCGGGTGTCAACACCGTCCGCTGGACCTTGTCGAATCGGGTGATCACCACCTGTTCGGTTTCATCTACGGTGTAGGCACAGATGAACAGGAGCAATACCAGTGCGCCGGCCGCAGCCAGCAGTGCTTTTATTTTCATTTTGATTCACCCTCACTGTTTCCGAGGTTCAAGAGCGGCAGGATGTTCTGCTGGTCTGCATCCACGATAAATTTCCGGTTGATCTTCGGCAGGAGTTCCTTGAGCGATTCCAGATAGAGCCTTCGTTTGGTCACGTCTTTGGCCTTGACATATTCGCTGTACAGGTCCGTGAATCGGGCTGCATCACCCTGGGCCCGATTGATCCGATCCAGCGCATAGCCTTCGGCGGCTTTGATGGTTCTTTCCGCTTCACCCTTGGCGGCCGGGATGGCCTTGTTATAGTCTTCCCGGGCCTGGTAGATCATCTTCTCTTTCTCCTGGGTGGCCTGGTTGACTTCGTTGAAGGAGGCCTGCACCGGCGTGGGCACATTGGTCTTCTTCATTTCCACAGTGACCACGTTGATACCTGTCTCGGCTGCATCCAACTCTTCCTGGAGCACTCGATGGGCTTCCACGGCAATCTCATCACGCTTGGTGATCACTTCGTTGATGCTTCTGTCACCGACCACCAGGCGCATGCTGGACTCGGACAGGTCCCGCAGCAGGCCATTGGCATCTTTCACCTTGAACAGGAAATTGTAAGGATCCTTGATCTTGTATTGAACGATCCACGGCACCACCGCCACATTCAGGTCGCCGGTGAGCATCAAGGAAATGTTGGCCGTATCCGAGGCCGATGCGTACCTGCCATCAATCTCGCCACGCTCCGACTGGAAGCCGAACTCTTCCTTATAGACGCGGTCCTGGCGAACCTTGGTGACTTTTTCGATGCCGAAGGGCAGTTTGAAGTTGGGGCCCGGCTCGGCGATCCGGACAAACTTGCCGAAACGCTGAACAACGCCGACTGAACCGGACTCGATGGTAAAAAAGACAGAATAGCCGAACATCAGCGCAGCGATGACAACAATAATCAGCAGCGAACCGCCCGGCGGTTTGAATTTCTTTAACTGATTGATGATATCATCCATTTGTGGAGGAACGCCGCCGGGTTGCTGTTGGTGCTGACGGTTTAACTTTTCCCAATCCCAAGCCATTTCTTATCCTTCGTGTAGGTGGTGATGCTGCGATGGTGCCTTCTGCCGCATTCATGATCGCCGGTGTTGCCAATCGACCCCGGTGTGGTACCAAGGGGGCGCCCATATGGACCGTGCGGCGTGTGCACGTCGGCGAAAAGACGAATTGCTGCCGGCTATAGACGAATTCCAAATGTGGTTAATTTAAGGTTGGCATCCCGTTAAGTCAAGGGAAATCAAAGGGAAGCATCCACCTGGCGTACTTTCAACGGGGCTGCCGTGGGTTTGGGTTGACTTCTTGGAGGACACTTCCTATACCGGCACGATGGCCACTGCGATTCAATTCCGTTTTTTCCCGGCCCCAGAGGAGAGCGATCCAGTATGGAGAAAAAAAGTCGACCGAACAGCACGTTCACACCGATTGGCCAGGTGCTGGATTCCATTCTCGATCAATGCCGGTCCGAGAGCGGCGGAGGTATCCTGCACCTGATCCATGTGTGGGAAAAAGCGGTGGGACCGCCGATTTCTGAAAACGCGAAACCGTTTGCCGTCAAGGGATCGATTCTCTTGGTGCATGTGTCCAGTTCCGCGTGGCTGCACCAGCTCCGTTTTTTGAAAGCCGAACTGCTGGATAAGCTCAACCGCAGTCTCGCAAACGAACGCCTCGAGGACATCAAGTTCAAAATTGGTTCGTTCTAAAATTCACCTGATCCAGGTGCCCGCTGCGACGGTTTCCCCTTGCTTGTAAAAAGTGAACCGGCGTCACCAGCGGCTGCGCCTGCATGCTGCCGGCTCTTTGTGCCGGGGAAGACGTCAAGCGCCATGGAACCGCTGACCCGCGATCATTTCTTTGATGGCAGGATCATCCTGAATCAACCGGAATCAGGCTATCGGTTTTCCATCGATGCGGTTATTCTCTCCCATCTGGTCAGCCCGGCACCCGGTGAGACCGTACTGGACCTGGGCACCGGTTGTGGGGTGATCCCCATCATGCTGGCCTTCAGGCATCCGGACATCCGCGTGATTGGCGTGGAGATCCAGTCCTCACTCTCCAGACTCGCCCGGCAGAATGTTGCCGATAACCGCTTGACCCACCGGATTCGAACGATTGAAAAGGATATCGGGAAGTTGCTCTTATCGGATATCGGGGGGCCGGTTGACCGGGTGGTGACCAACCCGCCCTACCGTAAACTGGACAGCGGCAGAATCAATGCCGACAGCCAGAGGGCCGTGGCGCGGCATGAATTGAAAACCGATCTGGAAACGGTGCTGCAGACCGCCCGACGGATGCTACGCAAGGCCGGGCGGTTTTCCATCATCTATCCGTCCGTCCGAAGCGTTGACCTCTTAGCGATGATGCGATCCACCGGGATAGAGCCGAAATCCCTGACGATGATCCATTCCAAGCCGGCGTCTCCGGCCAGGTTGGTGGCGGTAACGGGGGTCAAAGGCGGACGCCCGGGCCTCGAGGTCGGCCCGCCGCTTGAGCTGTATCATGAGGACGGGTCTTATACCCGAACCCTCCAAGCGATGTTTTCCGGCTGAACCGATCGACGCGTTACGAAAGGGCTCGCCTATTCCCTCAAGGTGTTCATCACCAGCCCCGATTTTACTTTCGGATAGAAATAGGTTGATTTCCGAGGCATGATCAATCCTTTCTGGGCGACCTCCTGAACCTGTTCGATGCGGGTGGGGTTGAGAATGAAAGCCACATCATAGGCGCCGGTGTCGATTGACTGAAAAGCCTTGTCCGCGGTACTGGCGTATCCGATGAGCTGCTCGTTGTCCAGGCGGATCTGGTCAAATCCAAGAACCGTCATAAACACCAGGCGGGTCAGCACCGTTACGTCCAGATACCGCAGCGATGGATCCAATTCATCCGAGAACAAGCGATCCATCACGCCGGCCTTGAGGGTTAGCAGATAGAAAATCGGTGATCGGTGGGCATAGATGCCCATGCGCTGCCGATTCCCCCCGTCGCTGAGGGCGGCCAGGAAGGATTGTTCAACCTGTTGGCGATCAGTCGCGGTAAAGGGGTGCTCGGCGACGTCGAAGTAGGTGCGTATTTTCACCATCGCCAGTTGCAGATCCTCGGTACTGACTGCTTTGAGAAGGCGATGGGCTGGAAGAATGACCAGCCCCGGATCGCTCATGCTGCACAGGTACATCAGGACATAGTTTGCCGGATGACGGTCGCTGAAAGACGGATCCGTTTCCTTGAGATGCTTTCTGAAATTCAATGCGGTTTCGTAGCGGTGATGGCCGTCAGCAATGAACAGTCGCTTGTCCTGCATGGCCGCGGCCACCTGCCGGTGAACCGTCGGATCGAGGATTCGCCACAACTGGTGCCGGTGGCCCTGATCGTCCGTAAACGCAACGATGGGTGCGGTCTGGTCAACGGCATCTTCGAGGGATACCAGCATGCCGCCGTCATCAGGGTACAATGAGAATATCGGACAATAGTTGCAATGGGTGGCCTTCATCAACTGGAGCCTTTCGGACCGGACTTTCGAGAAGGTCTTCTCATGTGGGAGAATAATGCGCTTTTCGAAGGGTTCGAGGCCGACCCGCGCAATCAGTCCGTAGCGGGTAATGGTTTGTTCTCCATGGGCGTAGGTGATGGCCTTTAGATAAAGGGCCGGCTGTTCATCCTGCTTGAGAATGCCTTCAGACAACCATCGCCGATAATATTGCGCCGAGCGGGTATGGGGATTTTCCAAGGCGTTGTCGGTCGCTTTGGCTCGGCCCAGAATCAGGCGGATGACATTGTATGGATGTCTCTCGTAAAAGGCCGCCTGCTCATCAGGGGCGATTACATCGTAGGGCGGTGTCGTAACTTCCGCACTGTCGGCTATTTTTTCCGGGTTGTAGAGGATCCCTTTTAACGGCAAAACAGTTGCCATGGATTATCTTTTCCTTTCTTTCTGTTGGGGCAGATGCCAAATCGAACTCAATACTACAGGATGCCTTTTCAGTTCAAGAACAATCCGAATGATGCATCGCTGCGGGTGGCCGGACATCACCAGAAAGACCAACTTGAGGGTTGACAAACCGAGCCCAAAAAGGATATCGAGTGCTTCTTTAAGCTTGTGCCTGTGAGGGGAAAGGAGAGGTGGCCGAGCGGCTGAAGGCCCCGCTCTCGAAAAGCGGTATCCTGCCAAAAGTGGGATCGTGGGTTCGAATCCCACCCTCTCCGCCATTTTCCGAAGGAGGCTTGCACGAGCACCGTTCAGATTCATCTGCCCTATGCGGAGAGATGTCCGAGTTGGCTGAAGGAGCACGACTGGAAATCGTGTGTGTCGTTTATAGCGGCACCGAGGGTTCGAATCCCTCTCTCTCCGCCACAACCCTTTGTACCCGTCCCGCCTCTTTTCCCGCACATCGGTTTTCCCGACCGCTTTTCCCAACCCCTGACGGGACGAAGCCCGGGAGATTCCGGGTTGCCACCCGCCAGCGCATGGGATACACTAAGGCGGCAAATCGGTGTCCAAGGAAAGGCGTAAATGGCTTATCTGGTTCTAGCGCGAAAATACCGGCCACAGGTATTTGAGGATGTGGTCGGACAAGAGCATGTCACCCGGACCCTGAAAAATGCCATCAGTGGCGAAAGGGTCGCACATGCCATCTTGTTTTCGGGACCGAGGGGAACCGGCAAAACGACGATCGCCCGGATACTGGCCAAGGCCGTGAACTGTGAATCCGGACCGACGCCGACCCCATGCAACGCCTGCCGCTCCTGTCGGGACATCACGGCTGGACGCGGCGTGGATGTGTTCGAGATCGACGGTGCCTCCAACAACAGTGTGGATCAGGTCAGAGAACTCCGGGACAACAGCCGCTACATGCCGGCTCACAGCCGCTACAAGATCTATATAATCGATGAAGTCCACATGTTGAGCATCGCCGCCTTCAATGCCCTGCTCAAGACGCTCGAAGAGCCGCCGGCGCACGTCTTGTTTTTCTTCGCCACCACCGAGGTCCATAAAATTCCCATCACGATACTTTCACGATGTCAGCGCCACGACCTGAGGCGTATCGAGACCGCCGCCATTTCACAGCATATGGAATACCTTTGCCGGCAGGAGTCGGTATCCATCTCCTCGGGCAACCTGTGGGCCATTGCACAAGAATCCGGCGGCAGCATGCGCGATGCGCTGAGCCTCCTGGACCAGGTCCTGGCCTGCGGAGACGGTCAGGCCGACGATAAATATGTGACGAACCTGCTGGGGGGGATGGACCGCCAGGTGCTATTCGAGCTTTCCGAGGCGACCTTTACCAGGGACATCTCCAGAACCTTGACGCTCATCGACTCCGTTTTTAAAAACGGCCAGGATTTGAAGCGTTTCTTCGCGGATCTGCTGATGCATTTTCGTCACCTGATGCTCGTCAAGATGGATGCACGGCCGGACGCACTGGTGGATCTTCCGCCCAACGACATTCAAACCATGGCCGGGCAGGTTGAAGGGGTTTCCATTGCCTTTATCGATCAGGTGTTCACCGTGCTGTTCAACGCCGAGCCCAGCGTCCGCCATGCTTCACAGCCCAGGCTGGCCATCGAGATGGCCTTTTTCAAGATTCAACAAATCACGCCGGCGTTGCCCATCGATTTGTTGATCGAACGCTTGGACACGCTCCTGAACGATCCGAACCTCAGGCCGGTGCCGGGTGTTGTTGAGGCCCAATCTGCCTACGGGGATGCCGTGACACCACCAATGAACCAACCACGCAGCCAACCCGCTGAAGATCATCTTGCGGTTTCACCGGCGGCACCTGCAGGGGATGAGTCCCCCGCTGCGCCGGATAGGGTTCCGCCGGGTGACCATGGCCCCGGAAGTGATGCCTGGAGGGGGATCATTGCGCGTATCGCAGAAACCAAACCGTCCATTGCCACGGCGCTTTCCCGGTCACAGCTGGTATCTGTGTCGGAACAGGCCTTCATCGTGGAGGTGCGTGACAATGACTACTCGATGAACCTGGTCAAAAAGAACCTAAGCATGATCGACGCCGTATGTCGCGAGCTTGCCGGTCGGGGAATCCATGCCGACTTTTTCAGCGGTGATGCGCAGGAGAACCCGGCGGCATCGGCGAAGCAGAAGGCGGATGACATCAGACAAAAACTGCTCAATCATCCGCTGCTGGCGGATACAGTCGAGATTTTCAGCGGAAAAATAGAAGAGATAAAAATCAGATAGGAGGGAAAGCCTATGAAGGGCATGGGAAACATGATGAAGCAGGCCCAGAAACTGCAATCCAAGATGCTGCGCATGCAGGAGGAACTGGCCACCAAAACCGTTGAGACCACCGCCGGCGGCGGCATGATCACCGTCGTGGCCAACGGTGCCCAGCAGATCGTTTCGATAAAGATAGAAAAGGAAGTGGTGGATCCCGAAGATGTGGAGATGCTCCAGGACCTGGTGCTCGCCGCGGTCAACGATGCGCTGGTAAAATCACAGGAAATGGTTTCCGGAGAAATGGGAAAACTCACCGGCGGCATGAAGATCCCCGGCCTGATGTGATGGACTATTACCCCGGATCAATCAAAGCCCTGATCAGGAGCCTGGCCCGACTGCCGGGCATCGGCCAGAAAACCGCCGAGCGGTTGGCGATGCACATTCTCCAGCAACCGGACGAAGACGCCCATCGGCTCGCCAGAAGCATTGTGGAATTGAAAAAAAAACTGCGCTTGTGCAGCCGGTGCTTTGCCTTCAGTGACGATGTCCTGTGCCGGATATGTAACGACCCCTCCCGCGAAAGTGGCCTGATCTGTGTCGTGGAACAGCCGGCAGACATGGCATCCATCGAAAAGTCAGGCGCCTTCAAGGGCTGCTACCATATCCTGGGGGGGGGGCTTTCACCCATGGATGGCATCGGGCCCGATGACATCAAGATTGCGGAACTGGTGACCCGGGTGGAGAAAGAAGACGTCTGCGAGATCATTCTTGCCACCGGAACGAATGTGGAGGGGGAATCCACGGCCGCATACATCGCCGGGATTCTGGCCTCCCTGCCGGTGAAGGTGACCCGCATTGCTTCGGGGGTGCCTATGGGCGGAGATTTAAAATATGTGGACCAAGTGACCCTGAAGCGTGCGATGGAGAGCAGGCATGGGATCTGATGAAGCGGCTTGCCGAGCACTGTTTGCCTGCACCCTGTGCGGCGACTGCTGCAGCGGATATGGCGGTACCTTCCTGTCCGATATGGACATCGATGCGATTGCGCGCTACCTGGGGATATCGGCCGATCAACTGGTGGCGCGCTACACACGCAAGTCCGGCGGCAGACACCTGATCGCGCAGGGGAATAACGGCTACTGCGTTTTCTGGGACAAGGTCTGCACCATTCATCCGGTTAAACCGAAAATGTGCCGCCAGTGGCCCTTTATCAGCAGCATCCTGGTGGATGTGAACAACTGGAAGGCCATGGCGGCATCCTGCCCGGGGATGGACGCCGATGCGCCGGATCAACAGATAATCGAATGTGTGAAAAAGGCATTGGCAGGCGCGTAGTGCGGATCCACTCATTCGGTTACCAATCTTAACGCCATAACTTCTCATCCACCATGCGGTACTCAGGCTCTTCCTGTGAATCGTCGCCACCCCGGACCAAGATATTTCTGCTTTCCAATTGGCGCAGTTCATGTTCGAGTGCGGCCTGGCTGCCATTCCATTTTGCCTGAAGGGTCTTGACGGTGATGGTGGCTCCCGCATCGGCCACCGCACAGCACAGCAGGTAAAGCGATACCGTCTCCACATCGAGATTCATTGAAAATATCTTCTGGCTCATGGCCGGTTCCACCGAATTGCCGTTCATGGTGTTCTCCTGATCCTAACCGATCATCGTGTACTTGGGGCCGGCGATGAGCAGGTTGTTTGAAATGGTCGATTGGATTTTCTCCATCATGCTGCCGAACATGATATCCCTGATAATCCCGTGACCGTAAGCCCCCAGAACGACCAAGGCATTGTGGGGCACGTCATACAGGTTGTCCTCGAAGCGGCCCTTTTCGAAAAATGTCCATTGGTTCAAAACGCCTTCCAGTAGTTTTTCCAGGCCTTTTTCCCGGACAATGGACCGGTATTCCGAGGGTGTCTTTTTATCCACCTGGGTATAGATGTCCAGGGACATACCGGTTATTTTGGCGATCCTGACACCCAGTCGCAGGGCGTTGACCGCATTGGCGGATCCGCCGAAAAAGACGGCGATATTTTGCCAGGGTTTATACACCGGGCTGGTAATAAGAACCGGAAAACGGGCTGCCTGGATGATTCGACGAACCCGCGGACCGATGTAGCCCAGCCCGATTTTTGAGGAGAGATCGCTGATGCTGCGTGGACAGCACATAAACTCAAAACTGGTGGGAATGTCCGGAAGGGTCGAGGCGGTGTAGTTCTTTGGCGTAAAAAAATCCGGCTTGATCGTTGCTTCGTCGAGCAGGTGCTCCACGTGCATGACAGCCGTGCCCGGATCATTCAGGTAGGATGGATCCAGGTCCACCTGAACCACGTCATTTTCGAAATACATCAAAAACTTGGTGGATTCAGGAATATAGATGGTCGGCAACACACCCATCTTCTGGCAGAAATAGATGGACTGGAGCAGCGTCTCCCTGCCCAGCGGCGTATTCCTGAATATATGGAACAATTTTTGGGTCATGGGTGTTTCTCCTTTTCGCGTTCTTCCTTCCGGACCGCTGCCGGACCGCGGTTGCCCTTTTACAAGCGGCCGGTCTGCACCATCAGTTCCTTGCGGTACTGATCCAGCAAAGTGGCTTTGGATATCATTCCCCGAAAGCGCCCGTCCGAAACTACCGGCATACTGAAAATGCGGTCATCATCCATTTTTTGCAGGACATCGGCAAGGTCGTCATGCAGGGATACCGTTTTCACATGGGGGTCCATCAGTTGGCCGGTCAGTACCGCGTGATGCATGGCGGGGTCGAACAGGTACGGCCGGATGTCATCGAGGTGGATCATGCCGACAAACTGGCGGCTTTGCTGATCTTCAACAGGAAAGTAGTTGCGGTGAGAGGCTTTGACAATGCCAACAAAGTCCGCCAGGCGCATATCGGGGTGAACGCAGATACAGTCGGTTTCCAGAAGCTCTTGAATACTCAGGTCCGTCAGCACGCGGGCGTCGGTGCCGGGGCGCAGCAGTTGTCCCTGTTCCACCAGGTCTTTCAGATAAAAGGACGCCGGCTCCAGGTAGTGGCATAGCGTGGTGGAGATCGCCGAGACAACGATCAATGGGAGGATCACTTCGTAGCCGCCGGTAATCTCGATCACCAAAAAAATACCCGTGAGGGGTGCCTGCAGAATACCGCTGATGAGGCCGGCCATGCCCAGCAGTGCGAAACAGCCTTCGTTGACCCAATGCACCGAGGACCATACCATGGCCATCAGCCGGTGAAAACTCAGGCCCACGAATGCGCCGATGACCAGGCAAGGGGCGAATATCCCTCCGGAACCGCCTGACCCCAAAGTCAGCGCGGTGGCCAATATCTTGACCAGGGCGATCACGGCCACCAGCAGAAAGCCGCCCGAGAAGCCTCCCTCGATGGCGGTGCGGATGGCATGATAGCCTTCGCCGAGAACATACGGCAGAAAGTAGCCGATGGCACCAACCATGCTGCCGCCGACGGCGGCGCGGACCCACACGGGCAGGGTGACGCCCTTGGACACGTGGTGCATGGAACGCAGCGCTCGGGTCAGCAGGATGGAGGCCAGTGCACAAATAACGGCCAGTCCGACGCAGGCCAGAATGTCATGGAAATGAATGTTGAAGTCCCTGTGGGCAAAGGCGATCTGGTTACCCTTGAGCAGGCGGCTCACCTCGGTTCCCGCCACTGCGGCAATGGCAATGGGGATGATATTCATGGTGCTCCACTCACCAAGGATGACTTCGATAGCGAATACCATTCCTGAAATGGGGGCATTGAATATGGCGGCGATGGCGCCTGCCGCACCGCATCCCACCAGCGCCACCCGCTGGCGGTCATTGAGCGAGAAGGCCTGGGCGATGTTTGATCCAATGGCCGCTCCGCTCATCACCACCGGCGCTTCCGGGCCTGCGGACCCACCGCTGCCGATGGTCAGAAAACTGGAGATCAGGCGGGAAAAACTGGATCGCAGGCGCAGCAGGCCGCCGTACCGGGAGACGGCGTAGATAACTTCGGGAACACCGTGTCCGGCGCCTTCGTTGACGATCTTTTCCAGAAACAGGGAAGAGAGCGCGGCTCCGGCCGCCGGAAGAAAAATGGCCCACCAGTAAACCCGGTAATGATGCAGCCATTCCAGCATGGTTTCCAGGCTGCGGTTTAACAACAGGGCCGCCAGACCGCTGCAGATACCCACGACGATGGCGAAGATCATCAGCAGCAATCGGTCATCGGACCTGAACAGGGACCAACTGCCCGGGTATTTCAATTTTTTAAAAAGGCGAGTCATAGGGTGTTGCCGGTTCCAGTTTAGGCCTGATCCGCAGGTGGCGACGGGTTCCGGCTACGATCAGAAACGGTGCCGGCTCCGGGCGGGTTGCCTCGAGTTATGGATGCTTCGGTTGCGCTCATGATGATCAGAGGTCGTCCAGCTGCCTTTCAAATTCGGCGATGCGCGAATAGAGATCCGCAGCTTCGGGATGCCGGTTTAAAAAGGCCACAAACCCCCTGTCCCGGATGCAATAGGAGAGTCTGGAAAGCAGGTGCAGGTGGTGTTTGACCGTCGGACTGATCAGCAAGAAGAAAACCGACACCGGCTGGTCGTCTATGGCATTGAAGTCCACCGGCGTTTCCAGAAAACAAGTGGTGATGACCGGCAGTTCGGGCGGCTGAGAGAGCGGATCCCGGGGGTGGGGGATGGCGATGCCGTTGCCTATGCCAGTGGACGCCAATTGTTCGCGTTCGATCAGTTTTTCAAAAAGCTCTTCACGACTATCCCCTGACAGAAAATCGATGCAGTCGACTGCCGATCGAAAGACCGCAGCGGCATCCTTTCCGGTGATCCGGTGACAAACCTTTCCCCGTTGCATGGCCGAAGCCAGGGAATCCAGCGCTTCGGGTGGGAGATCATCGGCCTGATTGCCGTTCAGGGAAAATGGCAAATTGTGCGTGGCAGCCCATTTTTCCAATGCCGAGTGAGAAAAAACCGCATCGGCGCCGCTGCGCTGAATTGGAATTCTTCCCTGGCGGATCCATCGTTCGACCGTGGATACGGGAAGATTAAGGCCCCCGGCCACTGTTTTCATGGGTAGTTTCATGGCTGCATTCCGAACCAATCAATACAGAAAAATTTAAAAACCATAAAACTACGCTGATATTTATGATTAATCAAGGGCTCATATCATCTTTTTTAGGTTGACACGGTTTGCCGCTGTGACGGTCGACAATGGTGATGTCTCGTTTGGGAAAGGGGATTTCGATGCCGTTCTCGTCAAACAGCGTTTTAACCGTGTCGGTGATGTAGGAGATCGTATCCATGCGTTTGCGCGCATCCTTGATCCAGACCCTGAGTTGAAGGTCCACCGATGATTCGCCGAAATCCCGCACCACCACCTTGGGCGCCGGTTCGGCCAGTATCCAATCGGCTGACTGCGCCGCCCGAATGATCAGCGCCTTGGCTTTGGCCATGTCCGCATCATAGGCGATGCCGATGTTGACACGCACCCGGATGGATGAAGAGATAATCGTGTAGTTGACGATGTCCCGGGTCATGATTTCGTTGTTGGGGATGATCACCACGATATTGTCCGTTGTTTTGATGCGGGTGGCCCGCAGCCCAATATCGATGACATCGCCCCACGAGGCACTGCCGGTCGGTGCGCTCCACACCTCGATGCGATCCCCGATTTCGAAGGGTCGGTCGATAATGAGCAAGATCCCGGCGATGAGGTTGGACAGCGTATCCTTGGCGGCAAAACCCACGGCAACCCCCATGACACCGGCTCCGGCAATGAAGGGCATCACGTTGACACCCAGTACATCCAGAGCGATGACCGCTGCCGTGGCATAGACAATGGCGCCGGAGAATTTGTTGAGCAGATCAATGACGATGTTGTCTATGTCGGTTTGCGTGCGTTTGGCCAGATTGCGTTCGAGGTATTCCAAAAAAATGAGGAGAATCGATTTGACAGGCGCGGCCGCCACGATGATGAAGACGGCGTGGAATACCTTCTCGACCATCCTCAAGTGAAACAGCCGGATCCACATCACGCCCACGAGCCATATCAGCAGAAGGCCGGCCGCTTTCCGCAGGATGACAAACAATTCCCTGCGTACTTGAATAAGCTTGAAGTAGACGATCTTCTTTTCGAGAATGATCAGGATCCGTTTGATAATCAGCCACAGGATGAAGGCGGCAAGCACGGCCAGGAGCGCATTTGCCCAACTTTTCGACAGGGACGCCTCGGCGCCGAAAAATGAAATGACCCGATCGATATAGCCAGTGATGGTGTTCATGGATAACCTATGGAAGAAGGATGCCTGTCCGTCGTCTGCTGGGGGTCTCTACCATATTTTTAAGCGGGTTGTTAATGGAAAAGCGCCTGTCCCGACAATTTAAGCAGAGGGTGATGCATCTGATCATCCATCGTAAGCATGCCAGATGCCAATGCACAAAAACCAGACGAGAAGTACGATCCGTCGCCCGAACGACAGCGGTCAGCATGCATATACCTGACAAGTGGCATTCGCTTTGGGTCGTTCATGTTTATCAAGGAGTCCGAAGGCATGGCAAATGATTGCATCGTATTTAAGGGAAGACTGCGGCGAAGGTCCGTCGCATCCTGTCGGAAACGCTGCCTTAAGAAGAACGGCGGAACCGGTTGGAGGATGGCGGCGAAAACGGCTGACCGCCTAACGGTCGGTTTATGCAAGGATCCGGCTATGTCGCAAGGTGTCCCCAATCGGGAATTGGGCCGGAGTTGACACCCTATTTTTCGTCCAGGCCATCCAGAACTTGTCGAATGCGGGATTCGGGGACCACGTCCGCCTGAAGCAATGTGGAGCGGATCTCTGAGAGCCGTCCGCTTAACTCAGCCACCCGAATGGTCAAATCCTGTATGGTTTCGGCGGCGGTCTTTTCAGTGACATCCATGGCTTCGCGAAGATCGCTGGCATTTTTGATCAGCATCTTCAGGTTGCGGATCTTATCCAGTCGCAGGAACAGTTCATCGAAATTGATGGGCTTTTGCAGGTAATCCGCAGCGCCCTTTTTCATGGCTTCAATGGCGTTGTCCACCGAGGCATGGGCCGTGATCAGCACGACTTCTGTCTTGATGTTGATCCGTTTGGCTTCTTCGAGCACACCGATGCCGTCTACCCCGCCCGGCATCATCAGGTCGGTGAGCACCACATCGTAGAAAAGCCCGGCCATTTTTTCAATGGCAACCCGGCCGTCTTCGGCGGCATCAACGGTGTGTCCCTCACGGGCCAACCGCTTGGTTAACAGTGTCCGGGTGACCGGATCGTCGTCGACCACAAGAATCTTAAGACAAGTCATTTCTCATTCTCCCTGGTTAAACCGTCCGGGTCATTGGGTCGGCGCTAACCATTTTCGTACGGTTGTCACTGCAGCTGGTAGTAAACCGACCGCAGGTGACGCTTCGGGATAAATCGCGGACAAATCCCGGTCAGCGACTCGGTGGAACCGATAAGCAGATACCCGTCGGGTTCAAGCACATCGGCAATTTTGTTGAACAGCTTTCTCCGATCTTGAAGGGTGAAGTAAATCGCCACATTCCGGCAAAAAATGATGTCAAATTTGCCCAGCCCCACAAACGGTTGCATCAGGTTCATGTGCCGGAAAGAAGCCATGGCACGGATTTCATCCTTAATTTTCCAGTTTCCGCCATCCGGTGTGAAATAACGCTGGAGTTTTTCCCGGGGAAGTCCCCGTTCGATCTCAAACTTGTTGTAGGATCCGGCGCTGGCCTGAGCAACAGCGGCATCCGAAAGGTCGGTGCCCATGAGCGTGGTTTTATGGGTACCGTTATTGCCCATGAGCTCTTTGATGACGATGGCGATACTGTATAATTCCTGGCCGGTGGAACAGGCACTGCTCCAGATTTTCAGGTTGGGGAGTCCCGGCCGGGCGCCTTTGCCGGTGCGGGCATCGATCAGATCCGGCAGGATTTTGTGTTTTAACAGTTCAAATGGGCTGGTGTCGCGAAAAAAGAGCGTCTCGTTGGTGGTGATGGCATTGATGATCTTTTTCTCAAGGATCCTTCGGGTATCTGACTTGGCCTTGTGGTAAAATTCACTGTAGGATTTGCAGCCTTCCTCGTCCAGCAGCTTTCCAAACCGGGTCTCCAGCAGATAGGCTTTGGAGGCATCGATAGAGATCCCAGATACATTATAAATGTAGGTGGAGAGGACTTTGATTTCTTCCGGTTTGATTTTTACCATTATTTTCCCTGGCGCAACGGCCGGCGGCCTCAGCATGCCTTCCGACAGTGCTGGTTAACCCATGCGTACGGTTTTAACGATCATGTCGGCGATCTGATTCAGCGCAAGGACCGCGTCTGCCAGTCCGGTCTCCGCTGCCTCCTTTGGCATGCCGAACACCACACAGGTCGCTTCGTTCTGGGCGATGATCGTGGCCCCGTTTTTCTTTAGCAATTTAAGGCCCTGGGTGCCGTCCGATCCCATGCCGGTCATGATCACACCGGTGGATCGGCCCACATAATGGTTGGCCACAGATCGGAAAAGGTAGTCTACGCTTGGCTTGCAGCTGTTTTCCGGCGGGTCGTCGGTGATCTTGATGATTCGGTTCTTTCCATCGGCGCCGGCGACGATTTTCATCTGCTTGCCACCCGGTGCGATAAAGGCGGTGTTGGGCACCAGGGGCTCTCCCTGCTTGGCCTCTCTCACCGAAATCGCGCATTTGGACGCCAGGCTGTTGGCCAATGATTGGGTGAACATCGGCGGCATGTGCTGAACGATCACAATGGGGACACCGATGTCCCCTGGAATCATCGGCAGCATCTTGGCCAGGGCGTTGGGGCCGCCCGTGGAAATGCCGATGGCGACGATCTCCGCCTTGGAGCGCCGGAACGGCCTGGCCAGCGTACGCGATGCCGGTGCGATCACGGGCGAGGCAGCGAGGGCCGCTTTACTCGGTCCTGGAGCGGTTTTCAGGCTATCGGGGATTCGAACACTTCTTTGAAAGGCACGGATCATGGGGGCAATGGCGGATTCGATCTTATTGCGGTTTTCCGCCATGGTGCCGGTCTGGGGCTTTGGAATAAAGTCAAATGCCCCCAGTTCCAGGGCTTTCATGGTCATCGCCCCGCCTTCGTGGGTCAGCGTGCTGAGCATGATGGCCCCGATGTGCGGAGCGTGTTGGCGAATGTGATTCAGCACTTCAATGCCGTTCATCTCAGGCATTTCGATATCGAGGGTCAGCAGATCGGGTTTCAGGGAGGCCAGTTTGGTGACCGCGGCCTTTCCATTGTGGGCACTGCCCACCACTTCCACGCCGGGAAGCGGGGCCAGCGCATCACTGACGATCTTGCGGTAAAGGGCGGTGTCGTCCACCACCATGACCCGCAACGGTCGGCGATTAGTCATCGACATGGTAGCCTCATCGAAGACCGGATTACCCGGGATGCGTGAATACCATGGGACGTGGCGCTTCCCCGGCTATTTTTCATTGTCCAGCACTTTCCCTACATCCAGAATGCCGATAAGGCGTTCTTTGGTTTTGAACACCCCTTTGAAAAATTTCCCCTGGACCCCTCCGATATTTGCCGGAGGCGGTTCCACCTTATCCCAATCGGCCTCCACCACGTCACTGATGCGACTGACAAGCAGACCGATATATTCATCCTTCGAATTGACAATGATATTCCGGCTCGTGTCGGCCAGCTCGGTTTCTCCCAGATTGAGCTTTTTGCCTAAATCGATGATGGTAACGATCTGGCCCCGCAGATTAAGAATGCCCATCACATAGTCAGGTGCCTGGGGAACGGTGGTCATGTCCATCAGCTTGTTGATTTCCTGTACATTGAGGATATCCATTCCGCAAAGGGCCTTGCCCACGTAGAAAGTGGCCATTTCGACGGTTCGACTTGCCATTTTATTTCCTTTTGATCTATCCATCACACATCTCCTTGTCCAATCAACGGTCGCGACTGCCGCGCACGGTACACTTTAGATGCAGACAACCGCCAAGAGGGATTGGGTCAACCCGGATCGCCTACGCGCTGGTAAGAAATCCGTAAATACTGCGGACCAATTTCTCACGGTCAAGCTTGATCTGATAGTCACTGATTCCCACTTGGCGTCCTCTTTCGATATCCTCTTCACCGGCAAGGGTGGTCAAAGCGATGACAGGAAGATGGGAGTAGGCATTGCTGCCTTTGATGCGTCGGGTCAGTTCGAAGCCGTTCATGTTCGGCATCTCGATGTCGGTCACCACCAGCGAGATGTCATCGGCATGCTTTTGCAGCAGTTCCCACGCGATGGCCCCGTCTTCAGCTTCGATCACCGAATACCCTTCGTCCTCCATATAGCTTTTTACCTGGTTGCGGAAAAAATTAGAGTCTTCGGCAAATAGGATTTTTGCGGCCTCACCGTTATGGTTGGTTGCCGCCTCCATGCTTTCAAACCACTCCGGATTCAGGGTTTGAACAATTTCGTACACATCCACCATCAAGGTGGTGTGGTCGTTGATGATGGCGGATCCCATGATGCCGGCCTGTTTCAAGGTCCGGCCGTCTACATCCAGGGAAAACTCAATGGCGTCCACCGGGCCGATAGCCAGCAGGCCGATCTCCTTGCCGCAGATGATAAAGACGATGACCAGCAGATCTTCGACGTCTGCCAGGGGCTGGACCATGGCCACTTCGTCAACGGAGAACAAGGGCAGGCTGCTGCCGCGGTAGCGGATGACGCGTTTGCCGCCCACGTTTTCAATGTCGGTGGCTTTGATTTTTTCGATTCGTTCCACCATGTTCAGTGGAGCGGCGAACTGCTCATTTTCGGCGCTGCGGAATACCAGCAAGGACTGACGGTCTTTCTGTTCCCGGATGGCCCGCTGGTTTTCTTCGGCGACCTCGGCTGCCCGGGAAGAGCCTTCAACGGAGGTCAGGCCGGCCATCTGGGCCAGATTGGCCACATCCAGGATCAGCGCGACACGGCCGTCCCCCATAATGGTGGCCCCGGCGTAGCCCTTGCACCTTTTCAGATCCCTGCCCAATGGCTTGACGACAATCTCCTCCGAATCATGCAGTTCATCAACCACCAGGCCGTATTTCATGGCGCCGGTGGACACGACCACGATATTCAGGGCGCTGGCGGCGTGGTACCGGCGCTCGTGAGCCTGTCGGGCCACGGCATCCTTTTCGCCCTTTTGCGGGTCTTCCCTCTGGGAATCGGCGGTATTTTTCTCTTCAATCAAGGGGCTCTCTTTCGAGCGTCTGTCAGACAGGGATCTCCTGCGGTTCATTCGCTTTCGACCGGTAGCCGGGTCGACGTAGATGGAATCGGTGTCGATCACCTCGGCCAGTTTGATCAACGGCAGCAGATTTCCCCGGAGACGGACCACTTCCGCATCACCCACCCGTTCAATCCGGTCTTTGACTTGGTCTGCAGGTATGCGAAGCAGCTCTTCCAGGTTGACCTGCGGAATGGCATAGCGTTCGTGGCCGGTCATGACGATCTGGCAGGGAATGATAGCCAGGGTAAGGGGCAGCTTGATTCGCAGCGTCGACCCTTTTCCCAGTTCGGAGTCGATGTCAATGATTCCGCCGAGTTTGTCCAGGTTGGTTTTTACGACATCCATGCCGACACCGCGGCCGGATACGTCGGTGATCTTTTCGGCCGTGGAAAAACCGGGCAGGAAAATGAGATTGATCCGTTCTTTGTCGGACATCACCTTGGCCTGATCTTCGCTGATCAATCCCTTCTCAAAGGCTTTCTGGGCCAGGGCCTGGCCATCCAATCCCTTGCCGTCATCGGAGATTTCGATATTGACCTGGCCTGCCTCGTGGTAGGCCTTCAGGAAAATTTTCCCTACGGGGTTCTTGCCCGCATCGCGGCGAACGCCCGGCAATTCAATGCCGTGATCAACGGCATTTCTTACCAGATGGGTCAGCGGGTCACCGATGGCTTCGATGATGGTCTTGTCCAACTCGACGTCTTTGCCCTCGAGGTGCAGTTCCACCTTTTTACCGAGTGTTTGAGAGAGGTCACGGACTACACGGGGAAATTTGTTGAACACGTTGCCGATGGATTGCATCCGGGTGAGCATGATTGCCTCCTGAAGCTCGGAGGTGATCAGGTCGATGCGCTGACCGGCGATTTCAGATCCCCGATGATCTTCCGAACTCATCGATTGGAGCAGTTGGTTTCGGCTGAGCACCAATTCACCGGCCAGGGTCATCAATTGGTCCAGCAGGCTGACGTGGACCCGCAGACTGGTTTCGGTTTCTGTCTTCATGCCGGTGGACTTCTGCTGCGCGCGTGCAGGGATTTCATCGGGTTCTGCGGCTGCCACCGGTTCCGGTTCGCGCGCGGGCACCGGATCCGGTTTGACGGCAACCACCGGTTCCGGTTTCTCTTCTGCCGAAACCGTCTCCGGGGATTGCGGCCCAAGGCATCGCACGGTCATATCCGGCATGACTTGATGGATCTGGTGTTCTGGAATTTCAAACAGGACATTGATATCTTCGGGTTTTAATATCGTGGCAAACAGAACGATGAGTGGAGCCGTTTTCTGTCCTTTTTTCAGTTCCATGGACCGAATCTTGTCAGGGGAAACGCTGCAGGCGATCAGGGTGCCGGTCTGCTCCATCTCTTCGATGGCCGCTCCGGGGGTTTTGCCTTTTTCCACCACATCGGCCATCAGGTCGATGTCCGCCAGGTAAACAAATTTGCCTTCGGTCATCAGGCTTTCGACCATGGCGCGATCCGCCTCGATGGCCACACTGGCATCAGCGGAGGCGACGGACATCATTTCTTGCTCGTTTTTCTGTCCCCCGTCGACAATCCGGTCGGCATCCCCATCTTCCACGGGTTCCGGCGCAGCAGGCGCACCCGGCTTCAGCTCAGCGGGCGCCGGCGACAACGGTCGGCCATCGGCAATGGCCTGGAGGGCATCGATGTGCTGCGCGATGTCCACTTCATTGCTGGTGAACACGTCGTTCATCAGGGCCTTGAGGGTATCGGAGGCCATCAGCAGAACATTGACGATCTCGGGCGTGGGAACCATATCCCGGCTTCTGATTTTGCCGAGGATATTTTCCATCTCGTGGGTGAGATCCTTGATGGTGGTCAAACCCATGAAACCGGCGCCGCCTTTGATTGAGTGGGCGGCCCGGTAAACTTTGTTGACGAGATCTTCATCGATGTCGGCACCGGCCTCCTCAATAGCCAGCAAGTCGGTTTCGATATCCGCCAGATGCTCGATGGATTCCTCCAGGTACATCTGTAAAGTTTCGTCGTCCTGAATGGTCATGGCGTGCTCCTTTTACCGAAAAAAGATTGCGTCCTGTCAGATAGCCTGTCTTCAAACCGGTTCAGATCTGCAACGACCGTTTTCCGCCTGAAACAGGTGCCAGGTCGATAGCCTGAACAAGTTGAGATCCGGTTGGTGAACGGTGTTGTAAGCGATTAAATGATCGTTCCATTTCGCGCATTTGTCGTTCTGGTGAAACCACCGGGCAGTTTCTATGAACTTATATCCGCAACCTGATCAAAAACTTTAGCTGTTTTTAAGATAGGCGAAATCGCCAACAAACGATTCGGTGGAGAGGCTGTGGAACCGTCCGTGAGGGGGAGCGTTTGGAATGATGAGCCAGGTCAGGCCGGGTCAATCGGGGACTGGCTTTCCGGAAAGGGCCTGTCGGTAAGATCAGCATGCAGGCCGGCCGTCGAGACAGAAATGGTGCGGGGGATGCGAGCTGACGGGGACTCGATGCTCATGCCTGCAGGGCTGCACGGCACGGCCGTCTCAGGCAGAACCTTCCCCGCGGCTCGCCGCGGGGAAGGTTCTGATCATCGACGGATCGGCGTCCTAATAGGACCTGGAGAAAAAACCGGCTTTGAGATATTCACGGTTAAGCCGGGCGATATTGGTAATGGAGATCTCTTTCGGGCATTCGGCTTCGCATTCCGTTTCATTGGTGCAGTTGCCGAAACCCAGCTCGTCCATTGTCCGGACCATATTGATCGCCCGTTTGGCCGCTTCAGGTTTTCCCTGGGGCAACAGCGCCAATTGCGACACCTTGGCGCTGGTGAAGAGCATCGCCGAGGCATTGGGGCACGATGCCACGCAGGCCCCGCAGCCGATGCATTGGGCGGCGTCCATGGCCAGATCGGCGACTTCCTGGGGGACCAAAATTGCATTGGCATCCTGGGCGCCACCGGTGTTGACTGAAATATATCCGCCGGCCTGGATGATCTTGTCCAGAGCGCTGCGGTCCACGGCGAGGTCCTTGATCACTTTAAAGGCCATGGCCCGGAACGGTTCGATGGCAATGGTGTCGCCGTTGTCGAAATGGCGCATGTGCAGCTGGCAAAGGGTCGTTCCTTTTTCCGCGCCATGGGCCCGACCGTTCACCACGCAGCCGCACATGCCGCAGATGCCCTCCCGGCAGTCATGATCGAAAGCGATGGGCTCTTTGTCGTCAATCGTCAGTTGGTCGTTGACCACATCCAGCATCTCCAGAAAGGACATGTCGGTGGATATGTTCTCGGCATGATAGGTATCGAACCGTCCTTTGTCTTTGGGTCCGTTCTGGCGCCACACTTTCAGTGTCAAATTAATCGTCTTTGTCACTTGTAGCTCCTTTGCGTAAGTTTGACGTTTTCAAATACCAGGGGCTCTTTGTGAAATTCAGGTTCCCGGCCGTCCCCCGTATGTTCCCATGCCGCCACATGACAGAAATTGTCATCATCCCTGAGGGCCTCGTGCTCCTCGGTTTCGAACTTTTCGTTAAAGTGGCCGCCGCACGACTCCTGACGCGCCAATGCATCGACGATCATCAATTCACCGAATTCGAGGAAATCAGCCACGCGTCCGGCACGCTCCAGGCTCTGGTTGAAATCGGCCGACTTGCCGGGCACCCGCACATTCTCCCAGAATTCGGCCCTCAGTTCCTGGATCATCCCCCGGGCCATTTCGAGGCCTTCGTTGTTTCTGGCCATACCGCAGTACTCCCACATGATGCGTCCCAAGGTTTTGTGGAAGTCGTCCACCGTTCGTTTGCCGTTGATGGCCAGCAGCCGGTCGATGCGGCCGGTGACCTGCTTTTCCGATTCGTCGAAGGCTTTGTGGCCGGTGGTGACGTCCGCCTTGGCGGTGCCGGCCAGGTAGCCGCCGATGGTATAGGGCAGCACGAAATAGCCGTCCGCCAATCCCTGCATCAGGGCGCTGGCCCCGAGCCGGTTGGCACCGTGGTCGGAAAAGTTGGCTTCGCCGAGGACAAAGAGGCCGGGGACGGTGCTCATCAGGTTGTAGTCCACCCACAGGCCGCCCATGGTGTAGTGAATGGCCGGATAGATCATCATGGGGGTCTGGTACGGGTCGTCAGCGGTGATCTTTTCGTACATCTGAAACAGGTTGCCGTATTTCTTTTCGATGACATCCTTGCCGTCGCGATTGATCGCATCGGCGAAATCGAGATAGACGGCCTGGCCGGTCTCGCCCACGCCCTTGCCCATGTCGCATTGTTCCTTGGCATTGCGGGAGGCCACGTCTCGTGGAACCAGGTTGCCGAAACTGGGATATTTGTTTTCCAGATAGTAATCCCGCTCCGATTCGGGAATCTGGTCCGGTTTGCGGGTGTCTCCCGGTTTTTTGGGTACCCACACCCGCCCGTCGTTACGCAGGCTTTCGCTCATGAGGGTGAGCTTGCTCTGGAACGTGCCGTGCACGGGGATACAGGTGGGGTGGATCTGGGTGAAGCAGGGATTGGCGAAAAAGGCACCTTTTTTATAGGCCCGATAGGCGGCGGTGACGTTCGAGGCCATGGCGTTGGTGGAGAGGAAAAAAACATTCCCGTAGCCGCCGGTGCACAGCACGACGGCGTCGGCGGCATGCCGCTCCACTTGCCCGTTGATCATGTTGCGAACGACGATGCCCTTGGCGTGGCCGTCGACCAGCACCACATCCAGCATCTCACGACGGGGGAACATTTCCACTTTGCCGGCGCCCACTTGACGCATCAGGGCGCTGTAGGCGCCCAGGAGCAGCTGCTGGCCGGTCTGCCCTCTGGCGTAGAAGGTACGGGACACCTGGGCGCCGCCAAAGGACCGGTTGTCAAGCAGGCCGCCGTAATCCCGGGCAAAGGGAATACCTTGGGCGACGCACTGGTCGATGATGTCGTTGCTGACCTGGGCCAGGCGGTAGACGTTGGCCTCCCTGGCCCGAAAATCTCCGCCCTTGACCGTATCGTAGAACAGCCGCCAGATGCTGTCGCCGTCGTTGGGGTAGTTTTTGGCGGCGTTGATGCCGCCCTGGGCCGCGATGCTGTGGGCCCGTCTGGGGCTGTCCTGGATACAGAAGGTCTTGACGTTGTAGCCGAGTTCAGCCAGGGTCGCCGACGCCGATCCGCCGGCCAAACCGGTGCCGACAACGATGACATTGAATTTGCGTTTGTTGGCCGGATTGACCAGCTTCAGTTCAAAACGGTGCCGGTCCCATTTTTGTGCAATCGGTCCGCCGGGTATTTTTGCATCAAGTGCCATGGTATTTCCTTTCTGGACTTGGTTGGGGGTGGGCAACCCCATCGCGTGTTTTAATTGTGGCCGAAGCCTGGGCGTTGTGTCGATTGGCCCATCAGGCCAGCAGGAAAATGTATATGGGCAGAAAGCCGAATCCGATACCCACCACCACCGCAAAGGCGATGCTGAGCGTACGAAACAGGGGCATATATTTGGGATGATTGGCGCCGATGGTTTGAAAGGCGCTCCAGAACCCGTGGCTGACATGGATGGCGGCAACCACCATGGCCACGATATAGACGGCAACATAGCCGGTATTGGAAAAGGCGTTGGAGACGATCGTAAAAATAGTGGTGTCCGTCTTGTCTACGAAGTGAAAGTTCATCAGGTGAAAAATGATGAAGGCCAACAAAGCAGCGCCGGTGTAGGGCATGGTGGCGGACCCCACGGTGCGGCCGCCGGCGCTCCGGTTAACTGCATAGCGTTTCGGCCGGGCCTTGAGGTTCTGCAGAAAAAGGTAGAGACCGGTGATCACGTGAACCAGGAAAAAGGACAAAAGGACCAGTTCGGCCATCGTCAGCAGCGGCCCCAGGGCGTGAAGATGCTCGGCGTAGCCGTTGAAGGCATCTTTTCCGCCATAGATGGTCAGGTTGCCAGCCAGGTGGGCTGCCAGGAATCCGCAAAAACTAAGCCCCGTGATGGCCATCAGCAGTTTTTTTCCGATGGATGACCCCAGTGTGCCGGTAATCCAGTTCATCGTTGCCTCCCGTTTAAGGTGAATGCCCAAATTTTTGAATAAGGGATCTAAATTATTTTTCTTTCCTATCGCTGTCAATAAATAATTTCAACCACCATGAATCCCATTCAGTTTTCGCTATGCTTTCCGAAAGTTTGATGCCAGCAGCCGTCTGAAGGCGCGCTTTTACATGTCCGGACCACTTGTCCGGAGCGGCATAACCCATGTCCGACAGGGACTTCAGATCCAGCAGGAAGGCCAGTTGGTCGGCGTCACGGGCCAACTGGGCTTCGAGGGTTTCACGGGCGTTGAACTCGTCGAGCAGGGCGCGAATGTCCGTTGCGAAAGGCAGGTCCCGGGTCATGTCGGCCACAGCCATTTTTTCATCGGCCATTACATATTCTTTCTGAACCGTGTTCAGGTCGCCTATCCTGGCCTCGGGGAGATCGTGAATCAGGCACATGGCCAGCAACCGGCCCTCATCCGCTTCCGGTTCCATCCGTGCCAGCGTCCAGGCGATGCACATGACGCCAAACGTGTGTTCGGCGACAGATTCCTTTCCCGGCCCGAGGAACTGATACCCGGTGCGCTGTATCCTTTTTAGTAGCATGGTTTCAAACAAGAACTCGGCGATGCGTTCCATGGTCTCTCCCCTGTGCGGATGGATTCACATATGGCAAGGGCCGCGGAAAAAGCAGCCGGGTCCATCCGGCTGGTCCATGCGGTCCGGATATGGCGTTTCACCAAAGGCTCCATGCAACCCGTGTGGAGCCACTGGCGGGTCTTGTATCCGGTTCAACCCCCGGCGCCACCATGGTCGATTCTATTTTTTGCAGCTGACCGGTTTGGCCGGGGTGGTTGAACCGCGAACTGATCATTGACTGTTTCCTTGCGGTGCTTTGCAGAACTGCCGTTATAGGCAGAAGATTCCCTGCGGCCTGCCGCGGGGAATCTTCAATCGTTTGCATGTTGGGAAAAGGGTTGGATCTTGTGGCCGCAAAGCCTTGAACCGCGGTACTTCGAACGTCAAACTGCTTGACACCATCTGGAGGCTTGTATAGGTATACAAAACCTTTTTCAAGGGGTTTCGACCCATTGAACCTGCCCGATCGGTTGGTTTTGGACTCTCGCCGGCAGGGCGAACCCCGTGCGTGCTTAAATCATTACATAGTGGAGAGACGGACATGGTGCCTACCCAGATGGATTATATTCACATTATCAGCAACGCCAGCCTGATGGTGAAATTTGTCCTGCTGCTGCTGCTTTTCTTCTCAGTGATGTCCTGGTCGATCATCATCATAAAGATCCGGTACATTCGCAAGGCGTTTAGCGAGTCGGATATTTTTATCGATTATTTCTGGAAAAGCCGAGACCTGGCCGGCGCCTTTACCAAGGCCAAGCAGCTGAGCGGGAGCCCGGTGGCCCGCATTTTCAGAATCGGGTATGCCGAACTGCGCAAACTCAACACCAGCGGCAAACCCGGGGACGAGGTTATTCCTGATGAGAGCAGTCCCTCCCTGCGCCAGGGCTTTTCGGGCACCGACAACGTCAAACGGGCCCTTCGACGGGCGATCAACACGGAAATGACGCGTATCAATCAGATGGTTCCATTTCTGGCAACCACCGGCAACACAACCCCATTTATCGGGTTGTTCGGCACGGTGTGGGGAATCATGAACTCTTTCCATGGCATCGGGCAGCGGGGCTCGGCCAGTCTTGCCGTGGTGGCACCGGGTATTTCAGAAGCGCTGGTGGCCACGGCTGCAGGCTTGGCGGTGGCCATCCCCGCCGTGATCGCGTTCAACCATTTCATGCAGAAGATTCGCGTGATTGAGACGGAATTACATAGTTTTTCGGCTGATTTCCTCAATATTCTAGACCGGGACATTCTACGATAAAAGGGAGGCGGAATGGCAATCGGCAGCGGCAGTGATCGACTCATGTCGGACATCAACGTGACCCCGTTTGTGGACGTCATGCTGGTACTGCTTATTATATTCATGGTGACGGCTCCCATGATGGTTCAAGGGGTCGATGTGGCCCTTCCCGAGGTGAGTGCAACGCCCATGGTGACTGAAAAGGAAAACCTTACCGTCACCATCGACCGGGAGGCCAATATCTATATCAACGATTTTCAGGTGCGGATGGATTTCCTCAAAGAGAAGCTGGAAAAAATCCTTGCGGGAAAAACGGACCGGGAGGTTTTTTTTCGAGCGGACAAAGACGTCTCCTATGGGGTCGTCGTCCGTGTGATGGCGGAGATCAAGGCCGCCGGTGTCGACAAACTGGGCATGGTGACTGACCCCTTCGACGACCAGACCATCGGGCAATCCTCCGGTAAAAAAAGCTGATGAAAAAGAACATCCGCGTTCCGGTCTCCTCCAGCCAGGACCTGCGGGGCGATGGACGGGCACCGTTGTTTTACCCGGTGGCCCTTTCCTCGGTTTGTCACATGGTGTTTCTGTTGCTTTTCGTGATTACGCCGAGCCTGCGGTCTGAAAAAGTCCAGACCCAGTCGGTGATCAATGTCAGCATGGTATCGTTAAAAAACCCCGCTACGCAGGCCGGCGAAAAACCGGCGGTTGAAAACAAGGCTCCCAAAATCGAAAAGCCCGATGTGGTGAAAAAACCCAGCGTCACGCCGCCGGTCAAAAAAGCGGCCAAGGTAGCAGATACGCCGCCGCCGAAACCCAAGACGTCTATGAAAAAAAAGACCTTCAAGTCGACCCAGGTGGTCAAGCAGGCCATTGAACAGTTGGAGGAGCAGGTGAAGGTCAAAACAGAGGCGCAAACGGAAACGGCCCAACCTGAACCGCTGAAATCCGCTTTGGAGCGGCTGCGGCAGGAGGTGGGAAAGGCGGAAGCCAGCCGGCCGGTACCAACCGGCGAAAGCACGGATCGTTCCGCCGGGAAAACCGGTGGAAAGCTGGGAAAGTTCAATGAAGAAGGAAAGAAGACAGCCGAGCTGATCGATCTGTATCGCATCGAGATCGCTTACCAGATCCAGAAAAACTGGGCGTTTAACGAGCAGTTGGCCGGCGGTGACCAATCCCTGGTGGCGGCCATTGTTTTCAAGGTGATGCCCGATGGGGAAATCCGGGATATTTTTTTCACCGACCGTTCAGGCAACACCTATTTAGATGAGTCGGCATACAAGGCCATCGTGAAATCCAATCCGGTGGACAGCCATCCCCATGGACTGATTCAACCCTATGTGGTCATGGCTATTCGGTTTACCCCACAGGGCATTCGTTAAGCGATTGCGGGCTCTGCAGCACGGAACCCTGAACCTTAGACCGGTTACCCAACAACCAAGGACACCATGCTAATATGATTCGAAGCCGATTGATGTTCGTTTCAGCGGTGCTGTTGATTTGGCTGCTATCCTGGCCGGCTGCCGCCGCGCAATACAATTATATTGATATATCCAATCCTTTTCTTCGAAAAACCCCCATCGCTGTGCCGATATTCAAGGCTGCCGCCCAGGATCCGGCAGCCATGGAGGCGGCCAAAGCCGCATCGGCGTTGCTGGAGTATTATCTTGATTTTACAGGCTACTTTTCCATCAGCGACCCGGGCGCTTTCCTGGAAGACCCGCAGTTGATGGATATTTCCGGAGCCGGTATCCGTTACCGGAACTGGACGGCCATCGGTGCCGAATTGCTGGTCACCGGCGGCGTGGTGATCCGGGATGGGGATGCCGAATTCGAGCTTCGGCTGTTCGACACGGTCAAGGAAAAAATGCTGGTGGGAAAGCGCTATCGAGGCAGCCCGGACGATCACCGCCAGGTGGCCCGGCGGTTCTGCAGCGAGGTGGTATTTGCCATCACGGGCAGCCGCGGCTTTTTCGATTCGAAACTAGCCTTTGTTTCCAACGGTTCCGGTCACAAGGAAATTTACCTGTGTGAATTTGACGGCAGCAACATTACCCGGTTTACTCACCACAACAGCATCTCGCTTTTTCCCGACTGGTCATCGGACGGCCGGTGGATCGCCTACACCACCTATGCGGATACTTGGCCGCGGATCCGCATTCAGCATGTGAGGGAAAACCGGACGGCAAGGATCGACAAGCCGGGCCTGCAGGTCGCGCCGGCTTGGGTTCCCGGCAAGTTTGAGCTGGCTGCCAGCCTCTCGTTTTCCGGCGACCAGGAAATTTATCTGTTGACCGGAAATGGGAAAGTGATTAAAAGACTGACAGGCAGCATGGGAATTGACGTGGAACCGACGTGGTCTCCGGACGGCAGGCGCATGGCGTTTGTGTCCAAACGCTCTGGCAACCCCCAGCTATATATTTACGACAGTGTTTCCAGCCGGGTTCAGCGGCTGACTTTCGAAGGGCGCTATAACACCCAGCCGAGCTGGTCTCCCAAAGGAGACAGAATCGCATACTCTGCCATGAACAATGGCGTCATAGATATCTTTACCATCAACCCCGAAGGTGGCGAGCCCGTTCAGCTCACAGAGAATCAAGGAAGCAATGAGGCACCGACATGGTCCCCCGATGGAAGTCTTATTGCCTTCAGCTCGACACGTGAGGGTAAAAGCAGGCTTTACGTGATGACCGCTTACGGAACCGACCAGAGACGCCTGCTCACCTTGCCCGGTGAGCAGTCCAACCCAAAGTGGTCTCCGAATATCCTAAACCCATGAATCGTACGTATACCCGAAAAAGGAGGAGAAAGTGATGAAAAGAAAGTGGATCATTCTGGCTATGATGTTTATTATCCCCGCCATGCTGTTTTCTGTTTCCTGTGCCAAGAAGGCCGTTATGACAGAGCCGTCGACCACTGACACGTCGGCCGCCGATGAAGCCGCCCGTCAGGCGGAGATGGAAAAACAAAAGGAGATGGAGCGCCAGAAACAGATGGAAGAAGAGCGCCTGGCTGCCGAACGTGCTGAGCAGCTTAAAGCGGAAGCCATGCAGCGGGACATGATGATGGCAAAGAACCGTTTCCTCAACGAAAATGTCTACTTCGACTTCGACAATGCCACCTTGGACTATCAGGCCCAGGAACTGCTCAAGCAAAAAGCCATGTGGCTGCGAGACAATCCCGATGCCAACGTCGTCATCGAGGGGCATTGCGATGAAAGAGGGACCAATGCCTACAACCTGGCACTGGGCGAACGCCGGGCTGAAAGCGCCAAAGCGTTCCTGGTGAACCTGGGAATCTCCGAAGCGCGGTTGACCACCATCAGCTATGGTGAGGAAAAACCCGTCGACATGGGGCAAAATGAAGAGGCGTGGGCAAAGAACCGACGTGCCGCCTTTGTCCTGGAGTAATTATCAGTAGTCATCGTCGTTGACGACCCGCGCCATCCAGCCGGCTAGCTGGTGGTTGCCGCGGACGACAACGCAATCAACCCCATATGTAACTCACCGAATATGCAGCAACCGGCCTGAAAGTAAGCCGTTGCTGCATATTCTATATGGGACGGCTCATACGCCGTCCATCCTGCGGGCCATTTAGGCCCGGAGATATCCGGGAAGGTGACCATGCCAAACAAAACCATATGGATTGGCCTTGTCGCGGCAGTTTTGCTCTGCAGTTGTGCACTTCAGGAGGATGTCTACACGCTGGACCACCGCCTGTCCGCTCTGGAGCGGCGAAATCTTGAACTGGAAAAGCAGAATCGCGAACTGGATACACTCAACCGGGATTTGATTCAGGCAAAAGAGAGTATATCCAGCCGGGTCGAAGGTTTGGACCAGACCCGCCGGGATGATGAGATGGAGCTTCGCGCGCAGTATGCCGGTTTGGCCGCCCAGATACAATCATTGCAGGAAACGTCGCAAATGCTTTCCGGCCGGCTGGAAGAGATAGAATATCTGCTTAACCAGAAACTCGAGGGGTTTGAAGACAACCAGCTGAAGAATAGAGAACGAATGGACCGGATGGCCACCGATATGGCCGCCGTTCAGAAACGCATGGATATGATCGACCAGTACCTGAACCTTGAAGCCGCCCAGGCGAAGCAACCGGCCTCGCCGGCGGTGTCGGCAGTCGTAGCCGCCAAACCGGCATCGGACCAGGCCCTCTACGCCGAGGCCAAGAAAGCCTTCGATGAAGGCAACGTTCAAGCGGCGCGCAAGGGTTTTGAACAACTGCTCACCGACTATCCCCAATCCCCGAATGCGGACAACGCTCAGTTCTGGATCGGCGAAACTTATTACCGGGAAAAGTGGTATGAGAAAGCAATCCTTGAATACCAGAAAGTGATTGAGAAATACCCTTCCGGCAACAAGACACCAGCGGCGTTGCTCAAGCAGGGATTATCCTTTCTGAACATTGGAGAAACCAATAACGCCCGCCTGGTGCTCAAAGAATTGGTGGCCAAGCATCCAAGTACCAATGAAGCCAGCATCGCCAAACAGAAATTGGAATCCCTCTAGTGGTGCTGCACCGGTGGGCATCCGTGCTTCCATGCGCTTGACCCATCCGATTGATGGAAGGCGGGTCATTGCGCGATGCGATAATCGACCATGATCAAAGTGATCGGTATTGATCCCGGTTTGGCCGACACCGGGATCGGCATTGTCCGCGGCAGCGGCCTTGACGTACACGGCTATGCCTATGGCACCATATCCACATCCAAGGATGAGCCAACTGCCTGCCGATTGGAGCACATCTATACGAAGGTCAGCCGGGTGCTGGCCGACGAGAAGCCTGACCTGATGGTTCTCGAGGATGTCTTTTCCCTTGAAAAGTATCCCAAGTCGGGTATCGTTTTAGGAAAGGTCTGCGGGGTCGTGCTGCTGGCGGGTATCCGGTCCGGTGTCCCCTTAACGGAAGTGCCGGTGCGCCAGGCCAAGCAGATTCTCACCGGCAACGGGAACGCCTCAAAAGTCCAGTTGGAACGGGTGGTGCGAAACACCCTTTGCGCCCCGGCGGCCATCCGGCCCTTTCATGCATCTGATGCATTGGGCTTAGCCCTGATTGGCCTGTTCCGCTTTAAGCCGGAATGAAGAGGATCTACTAACCCTACGTGCCGCTTGATTTCAGAGTTGACAAGAGATGATCGGATACCTCGAAGGCAGATTGATGAAAAAGGAAAAGGAGCGTATCCTGCTGCTGGTGAACCAGGTGGGATTCGAAATCCTTGTTCCGGTGGTGGTGATGGAAACCTTGTCCGCAAAAGCAATCGGCGATGAGGTCTCATTGTATATCTATTATCACCAGACAGAAAGACAGCCGAAGCCGGTGCTCATCGGATTCAACCTTGAGGCCGAAAAGGAATTCTTTCAATATTTCATTTCCGTGGAAGCCATCGGACCGCTCAAGGCCGTCAAGGCATTGAACATCTCGGTGGGAGATATCGCTCATGCCATCGAAAGCGGCGATGTCAAGACATTGAAACGGCTGAGCGGGATCGGCGATCGTACGGCCCATAAAATTGTCGCTTCCCTGCAGGGCAAGATGAACAAGTTTGCTCTCATCCGGCATGAAAAAGAAGGGGCCATGGCACCGGCGGATGAGGATTTTATCCAGATGGTGATGGATGTGCTCGTATCACAGCTGGGATATCGAACCACCGATGCCCGGCAGATGATCGCCGATGCCGTGGAAAAAAACAGCACCATCGCCTCCGCGGAACAGTTGTTTGACGAAATTTACCGGGGACAGCGGCAGTAGACGGCGATCCCCACTGACGCAAAGCGGTTGATTGAAGATGGTTGACCGGCAATCATGGATCTGTTGATGGCGGACCGAATTCTCACCCACAGCTCGGATGACACGGCAATAATCGATGGCACCGTTCAGCCCGATGACCGGGACCCGGACATTCTCTCCTTGCGTCCCGAACGGCTGCGCGAGTACGTCGGGCAGGCCGAGGTGGTGGAGACCTTGAAGATCGCCATAGAGGCGGCCCAGATGCGGTCAGAACCCTTGGAACACGTTCTTTTTCATGGTCCGCCGGGGTTGGGCAAAACCACCTTGGCCCACATCATTGCCAATGAAATGGGCGGGACACTGACCGTGACATCGGGACCGGCTTTGGAAAAGGGGGGCGACCTGATCGGGATCCTCACGCACCTGGGAGAAGGAGATGTACTCTTCGTTGACGAAATCCACCGTACTCCCAAGACAGTCGAGGAATTTCTCTACCCTGCCATGGAAGACTTTGCCGTGGACTTTGTCTTCGACAAGGGGATTCACGCCCGCAGCCACCGTTACCGGCTGAAGTGTTTCACCCTGGTGGGAGCCACCACGCGGGTTGGACTGCTCTCCGCCCCGCTGCGAGACCGGTTCGGTATTTTTCGAAGCCTCGATTTTTACGGCCTGGATGACCTGGTGAAGATAACTACCCGGTCAGCGTCGCTTCTGGATGTCGCGATCGACAAGTTGGGTGCTCTGGAGCTGGCCAAACGCTCGCGGGGGACGCCCCGGATCGCCAACCGGCTTCTCAAACGGGTTCGGGATTATGCCCAGGTACGCGGCGACGGCGCCATTTCCAAGCCCACCGTGGAAGCGGCCCTGGCGCTGGAGGGAGTGGATGACCGGGGGCTCACCCGGCTGGATCATCGCTACCTGAAAACCATCATCGATTATTACGGCGGCGGTCCGGTAGGTATCGAGGCCATCTCCGCCACCCTCCAGGAAGAGACCGATACCCTGGTGGACGTGGTCGAACCTTACTTGCTGAAGATCGGTATGGTCATCCGTACCTCATCGGGCCGGCGGGCCTCTGATGCGGCCTACCGCCATCTGGGCGTGCCGGTCCAGCGAAAGCTCTTTTAATCGAATGCCCCTGATCACTCTGCTCACCGACTTCGGTACCCAGGACGAATACGTGGGCGTCATGAAGGGGGTGATTGCCGGCATCAATCCGGACGTCCGGATTGTTGATATCAGTCATTCCATCGCGCCTCAGGATGTTGTCCACGGGGCCTATGTTTTAGCTGCGGCATGCCCCTTCTTCCCTGCCGGGACCGTCCACGTGGCCGTGGTGGATCCGGGCGTGGGCGGGGCGCGCCGGATCCTGGCCATCGAATGCGGCGGACAGCGATTCGTGGCCCCCGACAATGGACTGGTTGAGCGCGTGCTGATCCGTCAATCGGTTACCGCGGCGGTTTCCGTGGAGAATTCGCTTTACTTTCTAAAGCCGGTGAGCCGCACGTTTCATGGCCGGGACATCTTTGCACCGGTTTCCGCCCATCTGGCAGCCGGGTTGCCGCTGGCTGAACTGGGGCCGGCCGTCGATCGGGACTCCATCGTATCCGGGGTAGTCCCCCGGTGCCGGTTTTCAACGCCGGTCTGTGTGGAGGGGGTGGTGGTCGCCGCGGATCGTTTCGGCAACCTGATGACCAATATCGATGCGACCACTATCGATCGACTGGCCCAGCGGGCCACCGGTAAAAAACTGATCGTGGACGTGGCCGATAAACCGATTGGCGGCATTGTGGCCTCCTATGACCGCGTGCCCAGGCACACGCCCCTGGCGGTGATCGGCAGTCGGGGGCTGCTGGAAATTTCGGTCAACTCAGGCGACGCGAGGAAAGCCCTGAGTGCTGGAAAGCATGACACGGTTCGGGTTCGATTGACCTGAAGGATGAATCGATAAACGGCACACACCGTGCCATAACATACGTGAGGAAAACCTGACCCATGGCAAAACCCGAAAAGCGATGGCAGCTTTTGCTGGTGGCTGACGACGGGCGGATCATTCCTTTCAAGAGAATCAAGGGGATCGCGGTGACGCTGGCGATCCTGTTGGTGATTCTGGGGCTGGCATGTGCCGGGTTGGGGTGGCAGCTGACCGCGGAAAAAGTCAGACATCGCCGGACGATGGCTGAGCTCACCGATGCCAACCGCCAGGTGGTCCACTACAAAAGCCAGCATGAATTGATCACGGCTGAACTGGTGCTGGCTGAAGCACGCATGGAAAAATCGGGGCTGCCGGTTCCCCGTCGGCAGTCGCGCGCGGAGCGGCAACCGCCTGTGGAACCCGTCGATGCCAAACCGGTTCCCGAACCAACAGTCGCTGACGGCGAAAAAGAAACCCCATCCAGCGGTGCCGCCGGCCAGGCGGCCGCCAAACCCGCATCCGCACCCCCGGCAGCGACACCTCCGGCCAGCGTGGCCAAGGCGGCCGTTCCGGACGCTGCCCCAACGGAAGCAACCGCAGCACCCGAGCAACCGGTGGTTGCCATGGATGATCTGGAAATTGAACACGACGCCAGGAAAAAGGTTCTCCTGGCGCGATTCCGGGTAAAAAATACCGGCCCCCGCTCTTCCCCGGTTGCGGGCCGGTGTGTGGTGGTGCTTAAAAGCGACCAGATGGATTCCGATGCGTGGCTGGCCATGCCGGGTGTCGCGCTGGTGAACGGCGAGCCTGACGGGGAGCGGGGACAGGCGTTCCGAATCTCCCGGTTCAGAGACATGGAAATCAAAGCCATGGGGCAGGCGGACCCCTCATCCTATACGACCGCCACCGTCTATGTGTTTGATTCTTCCGGGGCCAAAATCCTGGAAAAAGATTTCTCCGTCGATCTGCCTGCTCCCCCACCGGAGGCGGAACCGGTCTCCGCACCCGCGGTGAAGCCGGTCAACGACTCCGGAACAGCCGCCATCCCGGAGGAATCGGGGTCAGCCAATACGCCGCCTGATCCAGCGGCACCGCCGGAGGATTCGGGAGCGGCGGCGGAGACGCTGCCAGTGACACCCTCCCCGGAAAGCGATGCCGGGGCCGCGTCGCCGGCGGTACCGGCCGGAACGCCGGTCGATGACCCATCACTGACTGAAGGTGTTGACCCGGTAAAGAAAGAAGACGTCCGTTCCCGGTTTTAAAGTCCGGGAAACGTGATCTTTCCGAGCCGTCCCCTTCCATGGTTACGACCCAGTTATCAGGAGAGCGGATGTGAAGGACAATGGCAATAAGTTTTCCATCATCGACAAAGGGATGACCGTAGATGGATCCCTGGTAGGCAAGGGCAACCTGGTGGTCAAGGGGTCGGTCAAGGGCACCCTCACCGGTGAGAGCGTGGTCATCAGCGAGGAGGGGCACATTGCCGCAGATACCAAGGCCGATACCATGACGGTCGGAGGCAGCTTTGAGGGCCGTGTGGAAACGTCGGGGCAGTTGGTGATTCTGTCCACGGGAAAATGCACCGGTGAGATCATCTGCGGGGATCTGGTGGTAGAGGCCGGCGGCCGCCTGGACGCCCGGGTGACCTGCCAACGGCCGGCTCAGGGGAAAAAATAATCGTTTGCGGCCGTATAGGGCATCTTTTTTCCAGACCGGCGTTCTCATCCGATTGAACCGCACCGCCGAGCCCATTCCCCGCCGCTTGCGGCGGGCGCGGCGAGCGAACGGGGAATCGGTATCCCTCCTTATGGACGCAAACGAAACCCGTTTTCGCCTGCCAGGTTACTGGCCGCCGCGGTCACCGGCTTCAAACAGGCTGGCGTATCGGTCAAAACGAATGTTGACGGTGTTGAAGTTGTCGAACGTGACGTCGCTGAAGGGCAGCCCTGCCTTGTCGCGCAGGATTTCGAATATGGCCAGATAGCTGGAAAGAATACGCCGTTCCCAATTTAGCCCAAGGGCGTGGACATTTTGCATGATCGTGTCCGGTGAACCTTCGATTTCCAGAAACCTGCCGAAGGGCATGGTGTCCAGGCACAGGGTGGCGTCGTTCAACTGCCAGGTTTCGCGCCATTTTTCGTAGACCTGGCAGCGACAATAACCCAGGGCATTCAAGATGGCGTCCATGGCGTCGAAATCACCGACACTCACTTCCAGTTCGCGGTGAATCTTAAAACGGGTGTCGGTCGTCGGTGGTGGAGACTTGAAAGTGAGCGTGGTGCCTTGGTCTTTTCTCAAACGCAACAGGCAGTTGTTTTTCTGCAGGCGGCCGTCCGCGGTTTCGTAGCGGATATTATGCTCGAATGTGCGTTTGCCGGTGCATGCCGCGCCGAGATCCAGGAGGCGGTCGCGCAGGCCGGATCGATTAGGCATAATAAATTTCAATTCAATTTCAAGATGTTCCATGATAGCTGGAAAATTGCAAAAATCGTGGCCGTTGTCAAAACAATAGATGACCGGGCGAATGAAAACGGCAGATTGATGCCATTATCCGGCCTACTTTTTTCTTGACACGGATGCGGTTATCTATTAATAGTCCCTGATTCTAAGAAAGGAACAGGAGACAAACTGGTGAAAAAATATACCTACAGCGCAAAAGACTCTGATAATCAAAACAAATGGTGGGTGGTGGATGCCGAGGGTGCCATCCTTGGCCGGCTGGCCTCCCAGGTCGCTGCCGCCCTGCGCGGCAAAAACAATCCGCTCTACACCCCCCATGCAGACCTGGGTGATTCGGTGGTGGTGGTCAATGCCGAAAAGATCGTCCTCACCGGCAGAAAAATGGATCAGAAGAACTACTACCGCCACAGCGGCTACATCGGCGGGTTAAAGACCATTACCGCCAAAAAACTGATTGAAAAAAAACCTGAGGATGTGATCCGTTTCGCCGTTAAAGGCATGCTGCCCAAAAATAGTTTGGGACGCAGGCTGTTTAAGAAACTCAAGGTTTACGCCGGGGACCAGCATCCCCATGAGGCCCAGCAGCCGGAAACGATGAATATCCAATAATGGCAGGGGAAACCATAGCATAACGTTGATTACTGGGGAATTTAATGGCAACAGAAAAAACAAATTACGCTACCGGAAAAAGAAAGAGTGCCATCGCTAGAACCTGGATCAAGCCCGGCACCGGTGTCATTACTGTTAACGGTCGGCCTGCGGATGAGTATTTTTTGGTGGGCACGGCCAGGACCATTCTGCGGCAGCCGCTGGCCCTGACCAATAATCTGGATGCCTTCGACATCAGCATCAAAGTCCATGGGGGCGGTATCTCCGGGCAGGCGGGTGCGGTGCGCCATGGTATCACCAAGGCCCTGATTCAGTTCGATCCAGATTTACGCCCTTCACTCAAGCGTGCCGGTTTCATCAAGCGGGACCCGAGAGAAAAAGAGAGAAAGAAGTACGGCCAGAAGGGTGCCCGGGCCCGGTTCCAGTTCTCCAAGCGTTAATCTACTCATTTCAATCAATTTAAAAAAGGGAGCAGATCGTATTCTGCTCCCTTTTTGTGTCTGCGTCCCGTCGTATTGAACGCGTTTATTTGTGTCATTGCAGAAATAGCCGGGTTTCCGACGGCTGTTTCAAAAGCCCGAGATCAAGGCTTGCGAATCCCGAGGAATGAGGCGTACTATCGGTACGCCGCAGCGACGAGGGATGAAGCATAACGCAGATATCGGGCTTTTGACGCAGCCGTCCACAGCTATACCGATACGATCTGCTGCTCGGCGTGCGTCAACTGCTCGAGTCCGCTCCGGGTGACCACATGGGTATTCTCGATTCCGACGACCCCTTTGCCCGGGAAGACCAGCTTCGGCTCCAGGGCGATAACCATGCCCTCCTCCAATGGTGTCGTCTGACCATGGGCCAGGAAAGGGAATTCATCCAGTTCCAACCCCACGCCGTGACCGATGAACCGTATGCGGTCTGCCCCGGCACCCATGAAATGCGCATCGACCCCTTTGCGGGCGGCAATCTCGATGGCCGCCGCATAAAGATCCCCGGCGCTTGTGCCGGGTGTAGCCAGGGCTTTGATCTGCTCCTGCAAGTCCAGCATGTGGGCATGGGCATCCACCAACTGCTGCGACGGGCGTCCGATGGCATAGATCCGGGTGTGGTCGCTGATGTAGCCCTTCCAGGCAAACACATAGTCAAATAAAATCGGTTCCTGCCGTTTTAGTCGTCTGAAACTGGGCCCCTGAGCCACGGCAGCACTGACCGATGCGCCACCGGTGGGAGACGCCAGGAAGCTGGGCACCGCTGCGGCGGGCCCGGACATGAGGTGTCCGTAGAACATTTCCGCGCCCCACAAGCGCATACGCACGATGCCCTGGTGGCCCAGTCGCCGGGCCTGGGCTTCGACCATGCCCGCCAACTCGATTTCGGTCAGTCCCTCGCGTAGCAGACGGGGTACGGTCTCCGCCACCTGGTCGGAGAAGGCGGCCGCCTGCCGGATCAGGTCCAGTTCGTAAGCGGACTTGACCGCCCGGACCATGCGGATCGGTATGGAGACATCCCGAATGTCCACCCCGGGAAGCAGCCGCTTGTATGAAAAGTAGATGTTGGTCGGCAGCACGTCCAGTTCCATGCCCATAATAGCCGGCGGTTCCAGGCCATTTTCCCGAATCAGGGCCATGAGCTGCTTGGGGCTGTTCAACGCAAGGATGGCGGGGAGGGGAGACTCCGCTTTGGCGCGCTGCAGGCTCTTGCGGACCATCAGCAGCGGCGGACCCTGGGCGGGTATGTATAGATGCGATTGCTGAATGGTCCCCGAAAAATAGAACAGATCCGTATTTTGCAGGATCAGCGCGCCGTCGATGCCCTCATGCAGGAGCCGTCGCTGGAGTTTCGCGATGCGTCGGTCGATTTCAGCTTTCGGCGTGGAAAAGCCCTGGTCGATCATTGGGCGACATCCTTTCTCAGTGGTTGCAGGTTGCGTTTGAACGGACAGGTAGACCATCAAGCTCGAAAATAAGACCCGGTCCGAGGTAAAGTCAAGTGCCCGGAACCATGGATGCCGGAGCGGTTGACATTTCGTTGGTCGGTGAAGTGGGGTCGGGGCGGTATCTGCGAAAGCCTCAGCCGCTGGGCAGGCGGTCATTTTAAGAAGACTCGCCGACATGTCCATGCACCGGACCCCTTGAGATGTCTTTGCTTGACTTCACCGGACCTTTTGCCTAATCTAACGTGAATTCCATTCCTTATGCGCAGTCCGGAACGACCGCTGCTTGTGCGGATGGAGTGATTTAATTCAGGCCGGTCCCAGCGGCCCATGCAGGCAAACCACCACTTATGAGCGTACGACGTTTTCTCATCATCGCACCAGCCCTTGTCTCCCTCGTGCTGATGATCTCCTATTTTTGGGTGCCCACCTATGAGGAGCAGACCCGGGGCAATCCGGATCGGCTGGTGCAATTTATAACCAGTTCTTCCGGCGATGCCGCCATGCTAAATCCCACCATTTCCGCCGACAGTGCCAGCAGCCAGATCAACGGGCTGGTATTCGAAGGTCTCATCGACCGGGATGAGAACCTCCAGTTTCGCGGCCGAGTGGCCCACGGATGGAAGATATACGAACATGCTTTTTTCCACATCAACGACAAAGCCGCCACGGCCCGGTGGGGTCTCATCGATCCAATTGCCCTGGTATCGAAACTTCGTGCCGCCATGGATCCTACCACACCTGAATGGCAGCATGTCAGGGGCGTCGATTTGCTGCCACCGGAAGATATCACACAAACCGTTTCGATTACCGAAGGAGAGACAAACCGTCCCATTACCCTACGGGCCAAGGTTCCCCAGCGGGTCCGCATCGTGCTCGATCGGGTGGACCAGACGCTCTTTGAGCGCCTGGGTAGCCTGTTGGGAGAAGGCTATTTCGACACGTTCGACCCCACCATTCATGTGACCGCCGAACCCGGCCTGGACGCCGCACAGCTTGAAGCCAGGGCAAAAGAGCTAATGCCCTCCATCGCCCACAATCCCATCATCGAGTTCTATCTTCGGCCGGGGATCAAGTTTCACGACGGCCATGAGGTGACCGCCGTGGATGTCAAGTTCACCTATGACGCCATCCTCAACCCCAAGAACCTTTCACCGCGCATTCCCGACTACGAACCGGTGAAAGAGGTGGTGGTCGTCGACCCATACACGGTGCGCATTGTATACAAACGGCTCTATTCGCCGGCTTTTGCGACGTGGGGCATGGGTATTTTACCGGCTCACCTGCTCAGTGACCAGGCGCTTGCCGAAGAGGCGGCCGCAAAGGACCAGCAACCGGAAGGGTTCGGCATGCGCCAGAGCCGATTCAACCGTCAGCCCGTCGGCTGCGGACCCTTCGTATTCCAGGAGTGGAAATCGGACCAGTTCGTTCGTCTGAAGCGTTTCGACGCCTATTGGGAGGGCGCACCCAACTATCAGGAATACGTGATGCGCATCATTCCCGATCCCCTGACCCAGGAGATGGAGTTTTATGCCGGCACGGTCGACGACTACAACGTGCTGCCCCACCAGGTGGCGCGGTTCAGCAAAGATGAACGCTTTCAACATTTTTCAGGCACCGCCTTCGGTTACTCCTACATCGGCTACAATGCCAGGCGGGAGCCGTTCACCGATCCCCGGGTGCGGCGGGCGTTGGGCATGGCCATCAACACCCAGGAAATCATCGACTACGTGCTATACGGCCAGGGAGAGTCCATAACCGGTCCATTCGTGAAACAGACCGATTTTTATAACCACGACATTGCCCCGTTGCCCTATGACCCGGATGGTGCGGTCAGGCTGTTGGGAGAGGCCGGGTGGCGGCGTGGAAGCGACGGCTATTTGCAAAAAAACGGCAAGCGCCTCGCCTTCACCCTGATCACCAACAACGGCAATCCACTGCGAAAAGCCATTCTGGCCATTGCCCAGGATGCATGGAAGAAGATCGGCATTCAGGTTGAGACCGATTTGCTGGAGTGGTCGGTTTTCATTCAACGACGCGTCAATCAACTCGACTATGACGCCCTGATACTGGGCTGGTCGATGGGCATCGATCCCGATCTGTTCCAAATCTGGCATTCCAGCCAGAGCGGCCCCTTTCAACTCAATTTCGTGGGGTTTTCCAACCCCACGGCCGACGATTTGATCTTAAAAATCCGACAGGAGTACGATCATGAGCGCCAGGTGGCCTATTGCCACCGGTTGCATGAAATCATCGCCGCGGAGCAGCCGTATACCTTCTTGTACGTCAGCCGCTGGACCGCTTTGCTTGACAAGCGCATCGTAAGGGCCGTCACCGGGGCCGACGGCCGCACCGTCTACCAGCCTATCGTCCCCACCAAAACCGGCAGCTACAGCTATCATTTCAACCAGTGGATCAAACTGAACCGGCCACCCGAATTGTCGGCCGACGGATAGGGAGCACCCATGCTGGCATATTTGGGAAGGAGCATCGTCCAAAAGGTCGCGACCCTTTTTTTCGTCTCGGTGATCTCCTTTTTGATCATCCACCTGGCCCCGGGCGAACCCAGCCAGATCGACCCGCTGAATCCCAAGTTCACCCCCGAGATGGTGGCGCGCATGCGCACGGAGTTCAACCTGGACAAGCCCCTGCATGTCCAGTACATGCTTTTTTACAAAAATCTGTTCACCGGCCGGATCGTATCCTGGCGCGACAATCTGCCGGTGCTGGGGAAGATAGGGGAGCGGTTTCTGAACAGCCTTCCCCTGTTTATCGTGGGTACCATCCTGACCTGGACCTTTTCATTTCCCGTGGGAATACGATCGGCCATCAAGCGGGACGGGCTTTACGATAAATCAGCCACCTTTCTGGCCTACCTGCTCATCTCCATCCCGGGGTTCTTTTTTGCCTATATCCTCATCATTCTGACCGTCACCAAGCTGCAAGTGCCGGTCATCGGCATGGAGACATTCGGTGTGACCTCGGCGTCCCCTTTTGTCCAGGTCATGGATCGCACCTGGCATCTGGTACTGCCCTCCATTCTCGGGGCTACCGGCGGGGTGGCCGTGCTGTCGAGGTATGTGCGCAGCCAGATGCTGGAGATTATCGGACAGGACTATGTGCGCACGGCTCGGGCCAAAGGGCTGCCGCCCGAAACCGTATACTACCGGCACGCCCTGCGCAACGCGCTTTTGCCCTTCGTCACCATGTTCGGGCTGATTCTGCCCGGTCTCATCGGTGGGTCGGTGATCATCGAATCGATTTTTTCCTGGCCCGGCATGGGGCGCATGGCCTATGAGGCCATCCTGAGCAGAGATTACCCCGTCATTCTAACGGTTAACTTCATCACCGCCGTGTTGGTGCTGGTGGGCACCATGGTCTCGGACCTGCTTTACATGGTGGTCGACCCGAGGATTAAACTCTGATGGCGGCTCCTGACAACAATAGCGTGGCAGTGGGGATCGATGAGACCTTTATGCCGCCATCCCGCACGCCCTGGGCGGAGACATGGCACCTGCTTCGCAAAAACCGAATGGCCCTCAGCGGCCTGGTCATTTTTCTGGTTTTTTTTGCCGTTGCCGTTGCCGGATTGGCGGTAACGTCCGGCAAGGATCCCATCCTGGACCCCGCCCGCGTGCGCCTGCAGGAAAAGCTGCGGCCTCCCCTGTCCGCCCCTAAAGCTGAGCGCCTGCGGCCGGAAGCGCTGCCCGCCCTGGGCGTCTATATGCTGGGCACGGATGAACTGGGGCGGGATGTGTTTGCCCGCATGCTCCAGGGGGCCTGGGTGTCGCTGACGGTGGGCTTCGTGGCCGTGGGCATTGCCGTGGGTATCGGCATCCTGCTGGGTGGCATCGCCGGATACTACGGGCGGAATTACATTCAGTCGGGCCATATTATCTTCGGGCTGTTGTCGGTCGTGGCTGCCGTTCTGGCCTATCATCGGCTATTCATGGCAGCCGCCGTTCTGCTGGTCACCGCCATCGCCGGAATGGTCATCACCAACCAACACCGGCGCAGCGTGTCTCCTTGGCCCGCCTACCTGAAATGGATGGTGCTGCCGACCATGCAGGTGGACACCCTGATCATGCGCGCCGTGGACATCATGCTCTGCTTCCCCTCGTTTTTTCTGATTCTCACGGTGGTGGCCCTGCTGCCGCCGAGTATCTACAACATCATGGTCATTATCGGCCTGACCAGTTGGATGGGGACTACCCGTTTCGTGCGCGCCGAATTCCTGTCATTGAGAGAACAGGATTTTGTCGCGGCTGCCAAGGCATTGGGTATCAGCGACGCCCGTATCATCTTTCGCCACATCATGCCCAACGCCGTTGCGCCGGTTCTGGTTTCGGCCACCCTGGGCATTGCGTCGGCCATGCTCACCGAGGCGGGGCTGAGTTTTTTGGGTTTCGGCGTACCCCCCCCCCACGCCACATGGGGCAATATTTTGTCTGACGGCAAGGCCTTCATTTTCGACGCCCCCTGGCTGACCTTCGCGCCGGGCGTGGTGATTTTAGTTGTTGTGCTGGCATTTAACCTGTTCGGAGAGGGGATGCGGGATATATTGAATCCCAAGCTGCGCGAACGCAATTAGGTGGTATTCAGAAAGGGCATCTTTCGACCGAGGCCGGTGTTCTCAGCAATTTGGCAATCCTCGACGTAGCGCTGCTACGCCTGCGGTTACCAAATTGCTGAGGCCTTGGCCTGAATCAAAATCCACCCTTTCTGAATGCCACCTGATTCGAAATGAAGGTTTTCTCAGCCGCCTTGACCTTGAATCTTTGAAAAGGCTGTAAAGCCAATTTTTAGCCCGGAATCTAACGCTTATTATGGCTGAACCGAACGACATATTGCTTTCCGTGGAAAACCTGAAGGTCCACTTTGTAGGCGAGGGACCCGTGGCCCGGGCGGTGGATGGCGTGAATTTTTACGTCCGACGCCGGGAGACGGTCTGCATCGTGGGGGAGTCCGGCTGCGGGAAGACAGTGACGGCCCTGGCCATTTTGGGATTGCTCAAGCAGCCTCCGGCATCGATCGCCGGCGGCCGGATCACCTTTGACGGCCGATCCCTTTTGGATATACCGCAGGATGAACTGCGCGCCCTGCGGGGCAAACGCATCGCCATGGTTTTCCAAGAACCCATGACCTCCCTGAACCCGGTGTTTACCGTCGGCGACCAGATCGGCGAGACGGTGTTGGCCCACGAACGGGTGTCGAACGCTGAGGTTCACCGCCGCACGATCCAGCTGCTGGACGATGTGGGCATTGTCGACCCGCAACAGCGGTTGGGCGATTACCCCCACCAGCTCAGCGGCGGACAGCGCCAGCGGGTGATGATCGCCATGGCCCTGGCCTGCGAGCCGGACCTGATTATCGCCGACGAACCCACGACCGCCCTGGACGTCACCGTGCAAGCCCAGATCCTGGGTCTGTTGAAAAAACTCAAACAGGAAAAAAACATGGCCATCCAATATATCACCCACGACCTCGGTGTGGTGGCGGCCATTGCCGATCAGGTCTATGTCATGTATGCCGGCGTGGTGGTGGAACAAGGCGCCACCGGCATGATCTTTGGAAACGCCAGGCACCCATATACCATCGCGCTTCTGGATGCACTGCCCACCAAGAAAAAACGGGGCCTGCGCCTATATAACATTCCGGGCAGCGTTCCCCATCCGGCATACCGGCCGAAGGGCTGTCCGTTTCATCCGCGCTGCCAATACCGTGAACCGGTTTGCGAAAACGAGTTCCCCGACCTTTGCGACTACGGAAAGGGGCACCAGGCCCGCTGCCCCATCCTTTTTTCCGCCCGCGGCCGAACCGGGGGGGCCAGCGCATGACCGGACCGGCCACGCCCCTGCTTCGACTAGCGGCCCTGAAAAAATACTTTCCGGTGCGCCGCGGCCTGCTTCAGCGGGTTGGCGGTTATGTGCGGGCCGTGGACGGGGTGGACCTGGAGATTCAGCCCCGCCAGACGCTGGGACTGGTGGGCGAAAGCGGGTGCGGCAAATCCACGGTGGCGCGCCTGATTCTCCGGCTGCTGGATCCCGACGGCGGCACCGTTCAGTTCAACGGCCGGGAGATCACCGCATTGAACGAGCGTGAATTCAAACCGCTGCGCAAACAGATTCAAATGATCTTCCAGGACCCCTATAGTTCTCTCAATCCGCGCATGACCGTGGCCCAATCCGTGTGCGATGGTGTTCGCATGGCAGGCATCAGGGACAAATCCGACCAGCGCAAACGGATTGGGCAATTGCTGGACATGGTGGGCATGCCGGCAGCCAGCGCCGGTCGCTATCCCCATGAATTCAGCGGCGGCCAGCGGCAGCGGGTGGGCATCGCCCGCGCGCTGAGCGTCTCTCCCCAGTTGATCCTCTGCGATGAACCCATCTCGGCGCTGGATGTCTCCATTCAGGCGCAAATCATTAACCTGCTCAAAGATCTTCAGGAAGAGCTGGGGTTAAGCTACCTTTTCATCTCCCATGACCTCAACGTGGTCAGTTACATCTGCGACCACGTCTGTGTGATGTATCGAGGCCGCATCGTGGAATCGGCGCCGGCAATCGAGCTTTTCGATCATCCCTGCCACCCCTATACCCTCAACCTGCTGGCCGCCGTTCCCGAAACCACAGAGGTCGGGTGGACACCCCAAGTGAGGGTTGGACTGCAGCGAGCAGTGCTGCCCGATGGGTGTGCCTTCGGCGATCAATGCCCCGACTTCGGTGATGACTGCAAAAGGGAGCCGGCCGACATGGTCAAGGTGGGTGATGATCATTACGTGCGCTGCTGGAATGCGGTTTGAACCGCGACCGCACTCCCCGTCGCTCGCGGCGGGATGGGCCAGCGGACTGAAAATCGATTTTTTCTACACGGTAACGTTTGCCCGTGGCTTGACGAGGGGACATTTCAATCGATCGCTCCGCCACCATCAGGCGAGGAGCGGGCAGACGCAAATGGCCCTGTCAGAGACCGGTCGTGGGGTCGCCTGCCGCTTCGCCGGGCGGCTCCATGGATGCGGCCATGCGGGTTGAAACGTCTGCCCTGGCGTTCGCATCGGTTGGCAATGGCGAACAGACCGCCATCAGATGGCTTCTCATCGCATCGTTGCCGCAGACGATCAGATCGGTATGGTGATTGTTGAGGGCGACCATCAGATTGCGGTCCCGATGGTAAATGTCCTCCCTGAAGTTCACCGTCCCATCTGCATCCACCCAGGCGGTGAAATATACCAGATGCACCGGGATGGGGTCCTCAAGCACCACGGTTTGCCGCTGTCCGTTCATCACGGCGGCCTCAAGACGATTGCGGTCCCACCCCTGGCCGTCCAACAGGTAGTGGGCCAGGTCCAGGGGCATTTCCACCCGAACGCATCCGGAGGAAAAATGCCGCTCCTGCCGGTTGAAGAGGCCCCTGCCGGGGGTGTCGTGGATGTAGACGCTCTGAGGATTGGGAAACATGAACTTGACGCGCCCCAGTGCATTCACGTCCGATGGATCCTGCCTGAGACGGTAAGGAAAATGGCGGGGTGACAGGTTCTCCCATATGATTGCTGCCGGATCCAGTTCACGGGCCTGATGGTCCCAGCTGTCAAATACCCGGATGCCTTGCCGGGTCAGGTAATCCGGGTCGCTGACGACCTTGGGCAGGATATCCTTGCGGGCAATGTTTCGAGGGATATTCCAATAGGGATTGAACTCGAGGTATGTCATTCGGCCGGACAGGGCAGGGGTCTGGCGGCGTGACTTGCCGACGATGGCGCGCATGCGCCTGACCGTCCAGTCGTCCTCGATGACGCTCAGCGTGTAATCGGGGATATTGACCATCACGTACCGCTTACCGAAACTGTCCGGATACCATCGCCATCGCTCCATGTTGAGCTGCAGCTGGAGGATTCGTTCTTCAACGGAAACGGACAGGGCGGTCTGCGTCTTCCTGCCGACGACGCCGTCCGGAATCAGTCCATGACGATACTGAAACCGCATGACTGCCGTTTCCAGCCCCCGGTCATATATGCTTTCGTCAACCGGCAGGTCGGTGCTCAGGTCGCCTGACAGGGCCAGTCGGTTGCGCAGTGCCGACACGCGGGGACCCTGATCTCCCCACTGCAACGTTGGGCCCGGTGCAATTGCCGGCCATCCGCCGGTTTTCCGGATTTCCTCATATTGCTTCAAGGTGGATCTCAAGCGTATGTATGCTTTTTGCTTGGGCCGCAATTGTTCAATAAATGCGGTCAGTCGATTTTCGTTTACGGCAGCGGCCAGCTCGGCAGGCAGATCTCTGCCAGCCGTTCGCTGATTGGTTAACCCCATGTGGGCAAGGGTTTCCGGTGCAAGGCGGCCCTGCCACAAATGGATGGCATAATTGAGTATCGCGCCGGTCAGGGCGACATCCATCTGGACATATCGCTTCAGGTAAGAAAGATGGATCGAATCGGACAGCGAAACCGAGTCGTTCAACGGCCATTCCAGCGCAGGGAAAAGGTAGTCGTCCGGCCGCAGGCCGTCACCGGAGGAACCCATGATGGCCGCCCAGAGGATTTGCCCCTGCGGCCTCAGTCCGTTAGCATCCATCCATACCGGCCGATAGTCGACCATGCGGTAGAATCGCGCCACGGGAACCAGTGGGTTGCCGACCGCCGCGTCCGACGTTTCATCATCCAGGTCCGCAATCGGTACCAGCCATTCCAGCAGCTCATGCTCAACGGACGGGTGGATGGGTTCCGCCAACGCCATGATCGGTAGTTGAAAGAGCGTGATCACCATCAACATGGCGGTTATGATAACGTCGATCTTCATTGGTTGTTTTAGCGCTTTTTATCGGTTTGCCGGCGGTGATCCGGTGGGCTGGCTGCAAGGCAACCCAGCCAACGGAGAATCGAACCATTGTGGTAGGCCGGTCCAAGGACCGTCGGCCAGCGGACCGGGCGACCTACCCATGTTCGATTTCAAGATACGGACCAACCCTGTTATTTTTATCTAAAGGTGATTTTCTTCGTTATTACGGAAAGATGAAGAGATAAGAGATTCAAGGAGGTATCGGTGAATGGTTAAATTGTGAAAAAATATGCCCATTATTTAAGAAATAAACATCAAATCCATCAGGATGTGAACATTATTTACACACCCTGTCGCCCCGGGCCCGACACGCGATGCTGAAAACCGTTGCATGGCAGGTTGATTCAACGGTTTCAGCTTAAAAAATACTTGACATCCCATTGAGAAATCTTCATATATTCACAAAGTAGCTATAATATAGTTACATTGTGGTTTTCGATGGATCCCGACCCATTCAGGAAACAAGGCGCATCCATGCGATCGCTGCAGAATCCTGGCAGCCTGTTCCGTTAGCGGGCAAGATCCCCGCCGGGAAAACCAACGCTCGGTTTGCCGAGCCAGGACCATTACCTTTTTTGACCGACACCAGATAAATAATCCGAAACAGGGAAACATAAAATATCAGGAGGAAACGGTGAACATTCTTACAACCATCAAAAAAGTCGTTGATGTAGAATTGACCATCAGGGTGGAGAATGGGTCGATCATTGAAGACGGACTGCAGTACGTCATGAACGCCTGGGATGAAAATGCGGTGGAAGCCGCTGTCCAGCTGAAGGAGAACAACCAGGCGGAAACCACCTTGGTCAGTATCGGCGGCGGTGAAGACAATACTAAAATCATCCGCAGGGGCTACGCCATGGGAATTGAGAACGGCATTCAAATCGATGACCCGGCGCTGGCCGAAGCGGATTCGTTTGTCTACGCCAGGGTGTTGCAAAAGGTTTACGAAAAGGGAAGCTATGATCTGGTGATCACCGGTAAACAGGCCCAGGATACGGATAATGGTCAAACTGGAATCATCCTGGCCGAGTATCTGGGGTTGCCTTGCGTCAGCAATGTGGTAGCCGTTGAAGTGATCGACGATCAGCATCTTAAGGTCTCCCGCCTGGGTGACACCGGGACCGAAATCGTGGAACTGGCCCTGCCCGCTATAATCACGGTCACCGATAGCATCAATGAACCGCGACTGCCCCAGATGCGCGGGCTCATGATGGCCAAGAAGAAGAAAATCGACGTAATGGACCTGGCGGCCCTGGGGACATCCTATGATGAAGTCGGCGGCACCGCGCCTAAATCGCAAATCGCTGAATTCATGAAATCGGAAACGCGCACCGCCGGGCAAAAATTTGAAGGCGACCCTGCCGAGATCACCGCCCGGGTCGTCTCGCTTCTGGCCAATGAAGCCAAGGTGCTATAGCCTCTTTTAACAGCATGGTTCGCAGTCGTAACTGGACCCTAACCGGATTCAACCAAGGAAGACACTATCATGGCTAACGTACTCGTGATTGCAGACATCAAACAAGGGGTATTAAAGGGCAGCACAGCCGAACTTTTATCAAAAGCCAGAGCCCTGGGTGCTAAAACCGCCGTCGTGGCGATTGGCAGTGGCCTGGAATCCCTGATTCCCGATCTGGTCAACGCCGGTTCCGATACGCAATATGTCGCCGATGATCCGGCGTTGGAGCTGTTTTCTGCCGGTCCTTACGCATCCTGCGTCGTCGACGCCGCCAGACAATTTGGTGCCGACCTGATCTGGTTCGGTTTTTCCGAAAGCGGCAAAGCCGCCGCTCCACGGGTTGCCGCGCAACTGGATGCCGCCTGCGCGACGGAAATCACCGACGTGATGCTCCAAGGCGATCAAATCGAAATTATCAGGCCCGCCATTGCCAATAAGGTTATGCAGCGGGTGAAGATCAACACGAAACAGCTGGTGGCGGTGGTCAGGGCCGGTGCCTTCGAGGCGGCAGAAGGGATCAGCGGGACCGAAAACGTCGTCCGGCTGTCCGCTCCGGCACCTGACCTGAAGGCCGTGATCAAGGAGTTGTTGTCGGATGCGAGCGGTGAAATCGATCTTGCCGATGCCGACGTCGTCGTTTCCGTAGGACGAGGTGCCAAGGACCAGGAGGGCGTCGAGCTGGTAAAAGCGCTGGCCGCCGATCTGAAAGCGGGTTTCGGTTCTTCCCGCGCCATGGTAGACGGCGGGTTCATGGCCCACAACAAGCAGGTTGGGCAAACCGGCAAGATTGTCGCACCGACCCTTTACATGGCCATCGGTATTTCCGGCGCCATTCAGCATCTCGCGGGAATGAGCGGTTCTCAGGTGATCCTGGCGGTTAACAAGGATCCCGAAGCACCCATTTTCAACGTGGCGGACTATGGTATCGTCGGCGACCTCTTCGAGGTGGTGCCGATTCTGCGCGAAGAGATCAAAAAAATAAGGAGGTAGGCCTTTCGACGGCCCAATCCGATTTCGATCGCCGCACCATGACCGGCGATTGGGTTTTTAAAACAGCTTACCGTGAGTTGATGAGGCAACTGTGAATCCCTTATTGATGGCCCTTTTGCTGATAGTCGGATTGACCGCTTTCGGCCGCACGATGGTTCGCAAGATTCAGTTGTTAAAGGCTCTTGAACCCACCGATAGAGCCAATCACCTCAAGGATCGATTGATCAATATGGCCATTCTGGCCATTGGACAGAAACGCCTGGTCGGAAGAGCAAGAGAGAGAAGCTCGGGCGTGATGCATGCCTTGATCTTCTGGGGATTCTGCGTCTTGCTGATTCGCAGCCTGACCCTTTATGGAGAAGGATTCCAGCAAGGCTTTCACCTTCCATTCTTAAGTGGCGATTATCTGCTCGGATATCTTTATGTGGCAATCAAAGATGTCATGGAGGGCATCGTTTTATTGATGGTCATCCTCGCCATCTATCGTCGTGCCGTGTTAAGACCCAAACGCATGCACAACACCTTTGAAGCCTACCTGGTCCTGGTGATGATCGGGATCCTGATGGTGTCGGATCTATTGTATGACGGGGCGCGCTACAATTTGATCCAGCTGTATGACAACCCGGGAAATATTCACTACTTCAACAGCCTGAAGTATGGTTCTGAATTTCTCTGGACACCGGTAACGGTGGGCGCGGCCAGCCTGGTTTCGGGATTGAACGCCGACGCCAACCTCACCATCCTGGTGATGATGTTCTGGGTTCACATTTGTACCCAATTGATATTTCTGAATATTCTGCCTACCGGCAAGCATTTCCATGTGATTACCGCACTTCCCAACGTTTTCCTGAAAAGCCTGGGCTATCCCCATGAAAAAACCAAACGGCTGGATTTGGAAGATGAAACCGCCTGGGAGGAAGAATCCTTGGGGCTCAATCACATCCATCAGCTCAATTGGAAACAGGGACTGGACCTTTACACCTGCACCGAATGCGGACGATGCAAGGAGGTCTGCCCGACCTACACCACCGACAAACCATTGAACCTGCATGAATTCAATGACGCCCTGAAATCGGAACTATCGGAAAATGAGTCAAAAATAATCAAGCGGGCCAAATTGTCATCCACCCTGGGCCACATCGAAGATGCCGAGCAGCTTGAAACAACCAAGGCGGCGATCGCCGCACTGAACAGCGATAAGCAATTGGTCGGTGAGGTGATCGCCAATGAGACGCTGTGGGCGTGTACCACCTGCCGTGCCTGCGAAGAAGTGTGCCCCGTGACCATTGAACATGTACCCCGGATCATCGCCATGCGGCAGGGGCAAACCTTGATCGCGGAAACCTATCCCAAAGAGCTGAACCCGGCTCTGAAAGGGCTCGAACGCAACGGCAACCCGTGGGGAATCGGTTATGACAAACGCGCCGATTGGGCCGACGGACTGAACGTCAAAACGATGGCTGACGACCCGGAGGTCGATTATCTGCTGTGGGTCGGGTGTGCCGGCTCCTTTGATGATCGATCCAAAAAAGTATCCATCAGCCTGGTCAACATTCTGAACAACGCCGGGATCCGTTTCGCCATGCTGGGCGTGGAAGAAAAGTGCACCGGTGATTTTGCCAAACGGGTCGGCAATGAAATGCTGTTCCAGATGATGGCCGAGGAAAACATCGCCACACTGAACGCCTACCAGGTCAAAAAGATCATCACGGCCTGTCCGCATTGTCTCAATTCGCTTAAACATGATTATCCTCAGATGGGGGGAAATTACGAGGTGATCCATCATGCCGAGTTCATCGATGGACTCGTCCAAACCGGAAAGATCAAACTGAAACCATCACTCGACGGCGCGCTGACCTACCATGACCCCTGTTATCTCGGGCGCTACAATAACATTTACGATCAACCCCGGTCGATCCTGCGATCCGTCTGCAGTGGCGGCGTCAAGGAACTCGACCGACACGGGCGCGAAAGCTTTTGTTGCGGCGCCGGTGGTGGAAGAATGTGGATGGAGGAGACCATCGGCAAACGAATCAATCTGGCGCGTGCCGAAGAAATCGTCGACTGCCGGGTGCCCAACGTGGCGGTGGGCTGTCCCTTCTGCCTGACCATGATCGAAGACGGGATGAAAGAGATGGGCAGGGAAGAGGAAATCAAAACGATGGATATCGCCGAGCTTGTTGAAAAAAATATGGTGTCATAAAGCATTTTTTAAAGGGGCTAAAAAATGAGGTACGCAGAAACGGGGTTTAATTTAGAAGTCGATCTAACCCGGGGGAACATCGAAAAAGTCGCGACAAACCCAAAAGACACCGAGCTCTACCTGGGTGGTCTGGGAACGAATGCCAAGATTTTGTGGGATCGCGTTCCCCCTGAAGTTGAACCGTTTTCTCCTGAGAACCTGCTGATCTTCAGCGCCGGTCTGTTGTGCGGAACACCCGCTACCGGCTGTAACCGCACTATTGTGACCACCATTTCACCTCAAACCAGGTTGATGGCCTTTTCAATGATGGGGGGATTCTTTGCACCCGAATTGAAGTATGCCGGTTATGACAAAGTCATCCTTCGCGGCCAATCGCCGGATCTGGTGTACCTGTGGATCAACAACGGCAAGGTGGAAATACGGGATGCCGCTCATTTAAAGGGAAAAGGCGCCATCGAGACGGCAGAAATCATCCGCAAGGAGTTGAAACAACCCAAAGCTCAGGTCGCCGCCATCGGTATGGCCGGTGAAAACAGGGTGTTTTATGCCTCCATCGAGCAGGGTCGGTCCAGCGCCAGTCGCGGCGGCATCGGGGCCGTCATGGGAGACAAGGGGGTAAAGGCGATCGTCGTTCGCGGCACGCAGGACATCCATGTCGCCAAGCCGGCCGCATACATGGATCTGTGCAATGAAGTCATGGACTATATCCAGTTTCGCAATGAAAACCCGATTCCCGGGGTCATGCCGATTCTGGCCGGACTGGGATCTCCCCAGGAGATGAAGGTCCACGACGAGAAGTGGCATACCGAGAATTTCATGTGGGGAAATTCACGCGTCCGGCGAAAAGGCTTCTGGACCGATGAGATCGCCAGGGATTGGATGGAAACATTGGACAGCGCCCGGACCAGACTGATCAGCTGCTACAACTGTCCGATGACCTGCGGGGCGACCATTTCCATGCCTGGGTTGCCAACCTACATGATGAAATGCTTCACCAAGCTGACCTACACCATGGGAGCCTTCTCAGACTTGGATTTTGGCTTGAAAATCGCTCAGCGTGCCACTGAGTATGGCGTGGACGGATTCTCAGCACCCCAGGTGATGGCTTTTGCCCTTGAACTTCTCGAAAATGGCATATTGGCCAAGGAGGATTTCCCGGATATGCCGGAAGACAACGAGGGCCGGTTCTACTATCTGCTGGATAAAATCGTCCGGCGTGAGGGGATCGGCGACATCCTGGCCGACGGCACGTACTGGGCGGCCAAAGCGATTGGCAACGGCGCGGAAGAGTATGCGCACAACAACATCAAGAAGCACGAACAGCTGCCGCTCAAACTATCCATGCTCAACCCGATCTATTTCTTGATGTACAGTACCGGTGAGAAGATGAATATCACCCAGATAGAAGGCCAGTTTCCCCAGGCGCCATATCCCAAGAGAGAACACAGGGAGGCGTTTGTAAAGGACTGGCACCAGGTGCCCGATGAAAAGTTCAAGCAATATTTTGTGGACTGGGAGCCGCGTGGAGAAAAGTCGATGCCCTTTTACCCGACGGTTGACATGTGTTGTGACATCGTCGACTGGCAGGAGAAGATGCATTACATCGATGACGCCCTCGGTATGTGCGCCGGCCTGTCCTCTTTCCCCTTGAAGCCGCCCTACCACATACACAACTACCCGAAATTTATTTCGGCAGGGGCCGGTTTCGATATGGACGAAGCCTCACTCAGCCAGGCGGCCAAGCGATACCGGACGCTGGTCAGGGCCATCAATATAAGAAGGGGCATGCGCAGAAAAGATGACCGGCCGCCAGAGAACCACTGGAAGAAACGCTTCCCCGAACTCGAAAAGGAGCTGTTGGATGCCTACTACCGATTCAAGGGGTGGAACAATGACGGTATCCCCACCCAAAAATCGCTGCATGAACTGGGTTTGGATTATGTAAGCGAAGACTTTGTCAAACGAGGGATCTTGACGGAGGGTGGGGAGGCACCGGCCGAAGCGGCTGCCGCTCAACAAGAGACAGAATAGCCTGGAGGACGTATACCTTGAAAGGTAAAAAAGAGAAAAAGACCATTAAGACGATTAAAATCAATGTCGATAAATGCAACGGCTGCCGGGCTTGTGAGATGATCTGCTCCGCCTTTCACGCGGAACCGAAATACAGCAGCAACAATCCAGCCCGATCCCGCATTCGAATCATTCGCGAACCCTTAAGGGACTTGTACGTCCCGGTATACGCAGGTGAATATGCGGTGGCGGAGTGCGCCGGCAGGGACAAGTACACCATCGACGGCAAGGAATATGACGAGTGTGCCTTCTGCCGCGCCTCGTGTCCATCTAGAGATGAGTTCAAAGAACCCGATTCCGGCCTTCCTTTGAAATGCGATATGTGTGAGGGGGAAGAAGAACCCTTGTGTGTGAAGTGGTGCCCGCATGATGCCCTGGTTCTGGAGCAAAGGGAGGAGGAAGGCGACGGGCAGGATCCACGGGATGAGCGGGAAGATCTCGAGACAGGATTGGAAGCGCTGGCAGACAGATACGGACTGGAAAAGATCAAGGACGCCGTTGCCCGGATATCGAAGAAGGACTAACTCATGCCCATCCGGCGATTCTGGATGGACGCTAAACCAGTCGAAATAGAGGATTGATATAGACAGTGGAAACAGTCGCTCCCTTCAAAGAAGTCATCAGCGAGATAAAAGATGCCGGTGGAGACGCCCTCAGATTCTGCTTCCAGTGCGGATTGTGCGATACGGTTTGCCCATGGAACCGGGTCAGGCAATTCAGCATTCGCAAGATCATCCGGGAAGCCACGTTCGGTTTGACAGAGATAGATGGCGAAGATATCTGGCGATGCACAACCTGCGGCAGATGCCCGCAGCAGTGTCCACGGGGCGTTAAACAGATCGAGGTCGGGGTCTCCTTGCGCCGGGTGGCTGCGGAGTATGAGGTGTTTCCCGCTTCCGTCCGCTCTGCCCGTACCGCCCGGGCCAGCCTGATTTCCGAAGGCAACCCCTTGCAGGGAGAACGAAGCAAACGGGCGGATTGGGCTGCAGGCCAGGGGGTAAAACCATTCACCGAGGGGATGGACGCGCTCTATTTTGTCGGTTGCTATCTCAGCTACGACCCGCGAATGAAAAAGGTGGCTACCGCCACAGCCAATATCCTCAACCGGGCCGGAATCTCCTTTGGCATACTCGGTGACAAGGAAAGCTGCTGCGGAGAAAGCATCCGTAAGACGGGCAGCGAAAAGGTGTTCAAGAGCCTGGCCAGGGAAAATATTAAAACCTTTGTTGACAACGGGGTAAAAAAGATAATCGTCTCTTCTCCTCACTGCTACCATACGTTCAAGAACGAGTACCCCGAATTTATGGTCAACTTCGAGGTGGTTCATATCGCCCAATATCTATTCGAGCTGATCAGCGCAGGCAAGCTTGAGCTGACCCAGACCTATGAAAAGAAAGTGACCTATCATGACCCCTGTTACCTGGGCCGGCACAATGAGATCTATGATGAACCCCGGGGCCTGTTGAAGAAAATTCCCGGCCTGGAAATGGTGGAAATGGCTGATTCGCGCAAGGACAGTCTCTGCTGCGGCGGAGGCGGCGGCAGGATCTGGATGGATACACCCATGGAGGAAAGATTTTCCGACATCCGGTTAAAACAGGCGGTTGCGGTCGGTGCCGCAGAGCTGGTGACCGCCTGCCCGTACTGCATCACCAATTTTGAGGAAAGCCGGTTGAACCTGGAATATGACGATGTCATAGCCATCAAGGATATTACGGAGATTATTCAGGACGTGATTTAACTTGATCCCATCCGGTCCGGACCAACCGGGCGCCATGAACCTAAAAATGATGATGAGGTGATAGAAAGTGGAAAACGACGTATTGCCAAAAGAAATCATTCAACAATTTTCCGGAAGCCTTGGAGACGTCAATTTTGGAGACGTAATGGTTGTCGGTGGGGGGGTCAGCGGTATCCAGGCCTCTCTCGATCTTGCCACTGCCGGATTTAAAGTGTACCTGGTTGAGAAAGGGCCGAGCATCGGCGGGCACATGGCCCAGTTGGACAAGACCTTCCCAACCAACGACTGCTCCATGTGAATTCTTTCACCGAAACTGGTCGAGGTCGGCCGGCATCCAAACATAGAGATTCTGACATTCACGGAAGTTGACGCTGTAGAGGGACAGGCAGGTGATTTCACGGTCACCCTGACCAAAAAGCCCAGATACATCATCGAGGACAAGTGCACCGGCTGTACGACATGTGTAAAGTATTGCCCGGTGCAGTATCCTGACCCCTTCAACCAGGAAATATCGGACAACAAGGCCGTCCATGTCTACTTTTCTCAGGCCATTCCGCTTGTCGCTTATATCGATGAAAGCTGTCTTTACCTGAAAGAAGGCAAGTGTGACATCTGCAGAGGCGTGTGTCAGACCGGTGCCATCGATTTCAGGCAGACGACGCTAAAAGAGGAGGTTAATGTCGGTGCGATCATTCTGGCTTCCGGTATCAAACCATTCGATCCGTCGCTGAAGGATGAATATGGCTACGGACGGATGCAGAACGTGGTCACCAGCATGGATTTCGAACGGCTGTTATCATCCACCGGGCCCTACGGGGGAGAAGTGCTGCGAGCCTCCGACAAGCGGCATCCCAAAAAAATAGCCTGGATTCAATGCGTGGGTTCCAGGCGGGTGACCGAGGGCGAGAACAGCTATTGTTCAGGGGTGTGCTGCACCTATACGCAGAAACAGGTGATATTGACAAAAGATCATGACGCCGAGGCCCAGTGCACCATCTTTCATAACGATATCCGCTCCTATGGAAAAGATTTCGAACGGTTTTTCCAGCGCGCCGAACAGCTTCCCGGCGTCGAATTCATCCGAAGCTACGTGTCCATCGTAAAAGAGGACCCGGACAGCAAGAACGTCGTTGTCCGGTATGCCACGAACGATGAAGGCGTAAAAGAGGAAGCATTCGAGATGGTCGTCCTGTCCGTCGGATTGAACCCGCCTGCTCAATACAAAGGGATTGCGGAAACGTTCGGCATCGAACTCAATGCCCACGGATTCAACCGGGCCAACCATGAAAACCCCATGAAGACCAACCAGCCCGGGATTTTCGTCAGCGGGGCCTTTTTGGGGCCGACGGATATCCCGGAGTCGGTTTTTACCGCCAGCGCCGCCGGTGCCCAGTGCGGCGCGTTGCTTGATTACCGACGAGGAAAACTGGCCAAAGAGAGAATATATCCGCCGGAACGGGATGTCTCCGCGGAAGAGCCGAAAATAGGCGTTTTCGTGTGCCATTGCGGGGCGAATATCTCCAGTGTGGTCAATGTCCCTTCCACCGTCGACTATGCCATGACCCTGCCCCATGTTGTCTATGCCCAGGAGCAGCTGTTCTCTTGCGCCACCAACTCCGCCAAAGAGATAACCGACCTGGCAAAGGAAAAAGGCCTGAATCGCGTGGTGATCGCCGCCTGTTCCCCGGACCCTTGAACCGTTGTTTTGGGATACACTCAGGGAAGGGGGGCTTAACCAGTACTATTTTGAGATGGCCAACATCAGGGAACATTGCTCCTGGGTCCATTCCAAACAGAAGGAAGAGGCCACCAGAAAAGCGCAGGATATTGTCCGGATGTCGGTGGCGCGCGCCAGCCGTCTGGACCCGCTGCAGGAGTTCGATCTGCCGGTGAACAAAGCGACCCTGGTGGTCGGCGGCGGTATCGCCGGCATGACCTGCGCGCTTTCCATCGCCAGCCAGGGCCATGAGGTTCATCTGGTGGAAAAGAGTAAGGCGCTGGGCGGCATGGCGCGCAGGATTCACACCACCATCGAAGGCATGGATGTCCAGACCTACCTGGATGACCTGATCCGCGCGGTGTATCGCAACCCTTTGATCCACGTATCCCATGAGGCCACCATTACCCGCGTTTCCGGTTATCTGGGAAATTTTATGACCACGGTGGAAACCGAAGGCCGGGTCAAGGAGATCAAACATGGTGCATCCGTCCTTGCCATCGGCGCGGATGTGTATCGACCCACCGAATACCTGTACGGAGAAAACGACAAGGTCTTCACCCATATTGAATTGGGTGAGCTGATCGCCCAAAAAGAAGAGAGGGTGACCCATGCTGAGAGTGTGGTGATGATCCAGTGCGTGGGCTGCAGAAACGAAGACCGCAATTACTGCAGCCGGGTGTGTTGCAGCCACGCCGTGAAGAACGCCTTGAAACTTAAACAGATAAACCCGGAGATGGACGTCTACATTCTCTTCCGGGATATGCGGACCTATGGGCTCAGAGAGGATTATTACCGCGAGGCATCAGACAAAGGGGTAAGATTTATCCGTTATGAACCGGACGACAAGCCCCGGGTCGAAGCGGCCAAAGAGGGGGGCAGGGAAATCCTCCGGGTGACCGTTGCCGATCCCATCCTGGGTCAGCGGCTTGAATTGGACGCCGACATTCTCTCTTTGGCCGCCGCTGTCATTCCCCCCGCGTCGACCCGCGAAGTGGCCGGACTGTTCAAGGTGACCTTGAGCCCGGATGGCTTTTTCAAAGAAGCCCATGTCAAGTTGAAGCCGGTCGAGTTTGCCACCGATGGTGTTTTTCTTTGCGGGACGGCTCACTATCCCAAGCATATCCAGGAAACGATCAACCAGGCCTACGGCGCAGCCGGCCGGGTCATGACCCTTCTTTCAAAGGATACCGTCGTGGCCTCGGGTTCCGTTGCCGAGGTAAGCGCATACGATTGTGTAACCTGCAGTGCGTGTATCACCGCGTGCACGTATGATGCGATAGACTTGGTCGATACGCCGAACGGCAGGAAAGCCTGGGTGAATCCGATTCTCTGCAAGGGGGACGGCGTTTGTACCACCAAGTGTCCGACCAATGCGATTGGGCTGAAGCACTTCACCACTGCCGCGCTTTGCAGCCAGATCGATGCGGCGGTTACCGGGCAGGAGATTCGGCGGCAAATGGATAAAGCGGTTGAAGATCGGTAGCGGTTTTCCATGGCGTCCAACCGGGATCATTGAAAAAGGGGTGAGCACGAATGAGCACAGGTATTGAATTCAAACCAAGACTGTTGGGTTTTGTCTGCCACTGGTGAGCATACGGCGCTGCTGACCTGGCTGGAGTTTCCAGACTACAATATACTAGCGATATGAGGCTGATCCGGGTCATGTGTTCCGGCAGGGTGGACCTGGAATTCATACTCAGGGCATTCGCAAATGGACAAGATGGCGTGTTTATCGGCGGTTGCCGACTGGATGAGTGCAATTACATTACCCACGGCAATTACGATGCATGGGCCAACGTCTACCTGTGCAAAATGATAATGGGCCGCATCGGCTTGAATCCTGAGCGGCTGAGGATCGCGTTCATGTCCGGCGCAGATGGAAACCTGCTGGCCGAGGCGACCGATGATTTTACGGAAACGATCAAGTCGCTGGGGCCGCTTGGCCAGGACGAAGGCAAAGACGTCGATGCGCTCACGTTCAAACTCGAAGCGGCCATGCAACTGGTCCCCTACCTTCGGCTGGTTGAACGGGAGCGGCTGAGAGCGCCTGAAAAAACCAAAAAAGCCTATAGCGACTTCTTCGAAAGCAGTGAGGTGGACCGGTTATTCGATGAGATATTTACCGAAAAACTGGCCATCAGCCAGATCATGCTGCTGCTGAAGAAACAGCCCCTTTCGACGATTGACATCTCAAAGCGGCTGGGCCTGAACCCTTCGGATGTATCCAAACACATGAACAGTTCTTCCCGGTACGGGTTGGTCAGGTACGATACGGCCAGCAATTGCTACGCGCTGGCTTGAAAAAACGGGAACGGGTTTTAAACGGGCAGGAAAAAATCAGGGACACGGTTTATGGAAATTGAAAATATCGATCGGATCATTGACAGCCATCACGGCCAGGCCAGTTCACTCATTCAAATATTGCTGGATATTCAAAGTGAAAACAACTGGCTTCCCAAGGAAGCCTTAAAACGGGTGAGTGAACGGTTAAATGTCCCCTCAACCCGGGTACAGCACATCGCCACCTTTTACAAGGCGTTCAGTGTCGTTCCCAAGGGGCGCCACAAGGTTCACATTTGCATGGGCACGGCCTGCCATGTCCGCGGTGCTACCCGGGTGCTCGACACCGTGCAGGAGGTGACCGGCATAAAAGCGGGTGAAACGGATCTTGATTTCAAGTTCAGTCTGGAAACGGTCAACTGCCTGGGATGCTGCGCCCTGGGACCGGTATTGGAAGTCGATGGAAAGGTCCATGGAAAGATGACACCTGGACAGACTGCTGACGTGCTAAAAACTTACGAGTAGGGGAATATTATGGCGCGGTTAAATTCGCCTGAAGAATTAGAGAAGTTCAGACAGGAACTCTTGTCTAGAAGGGACCCCGGCGCCCCTTGCATCTCGGTATGTGCCGGCGCCGGTTGCGTGGCCTCCGGTGCAGATGCGGTCATTGCCGCTTTCAAGGCGGAGATTGAAAAGGAAGGCTTGGCCGCCAAGGTGGACACCAAGGGAACCGGGTGCCCTGGATTCTGCGAAAGGGGACCGGTGGTCGTAATTTATCCTGAGGAGATATGCTATCTTCAGGTAACGGCAGAAGACGTTCCCGAGATTGTCTCACAGACGATCAAAGCCAACAAAGTAGTCGAGCGCCTGCTCTACCAGGATCCGGTCACCGGCGAACGCGCTGTTCGGGAATCCGACATCCCCTTTTACAAGAATCAAAAACGTACACTGTTGTGCAGCAACATCAAAATCGATTCCAAGAGCATCGATGACTATCTGTCAATCGGCGGATATTCAGCGCTCAGCAAAGCGCTCTTTACCATGTCGGATGTGGCCGTTCTGGAGGAAGTCAAGAAGTCCAACCTCAGGGGACGGGGCGGTGCCGGTTTCCCGGCAGGCAGAAAATGGGAAGGATCCCGAAATGCTCCGGAACCCGTCAAATATGTGATCGTCAATGCGGACGAGGGTGACCCCGGTGCATTTATGGACCGGGCCCTGCTCGAAGGTAATCCGCACTCTATCCTCGAAGGGCTGATCCTGGGCGGCTATGCCATCGGTGCGCAGGAGGGCTATATTTATGTCCGCCAGGAATACCCCCTGGCAGTAAAAAATATCCATCTGGCGATCGAGCAGGCCCAGGCCTATGGCTTTCTCGGGGAAAAGATTCTGGGATCACGTTTTTCGTTCAAGGTGATCGTCCACCAGGGGGCGGGGGCGTTTGTCTGCGGAGAATCAACGGCCCTGATGACAGCCCTGGAGGGCCGTGTCGGCGAACCCAGGCCCAAGTATACCCGCTCGAATATCAAAGGCCTGTGGGAAAGACCGTCTGTTCTGAATAACGTTGAAACATGGGCCAATGTGCCGCTGATCGTGAACAACGGCGCCGATTGGTTTACCCAAATCGGGACCGACGGCAGCAAGGGGACAAAAATTTTCTCGCTGGTCGGCAAGATCACCAATACCGGGCTGGTGGAAGTCCCCATGGGCATTACCTTAAGAGATATTATCTACAATATCGGTGGCGGCATCCCCAATGGCAAGCGGTTCAAAGCCGTGCAGACCGGCGGACCGTCCGGCGGATGTATCCCCGAAGAGAAGCTGGACTTAACAGTCGGGTTTGACGAATTGACCAAAGCCGGCTCGATGATGGGATCGGGCGGCATGATCGTCATGGATGAAGATACCTGCATGGTGGACGTGGCCAGGTACTTCACCGAATTCCTCACCGACGAATCCTGCGGCAAATGCGTTCCCTGCCGTGAGGGCCTGAGGCAGATGAACCGGATTCTGACCAACATCACCCGCGGAGAAGGCAAATCGGGTGACCTCGAGATCCTGGAGGAGCTGGCCGAGACCGCCATGGACGCCTCGCTTTGCGCCCTGGGCAAGAGCGCCCCGAATCCGTTCCTGAGCACGCTGCGCTATTTCAGGGATGAATATGAGGCACACATCAAAGAGAAGCGATGCCCGTCGCTGTCCTGCAAGTCGCTAATCGCCTACTGCATCGATCCGGACAGGTGCCAGGCCTGTATGATCTGTCTGCGCAAATGTCCTGCTGGAGCGATCGACGGCGGCAAGAAGACGATCCATGTCATCGATCAGGAAAAATGCACCAATTGCGGAACGTGCTTCGAAGTGTGCCCCTCGCGTTTTGGTGCGGTGAAAAAGATCTCCGGTGAACCGGTTCCGCCCGCTGTCCCTCAAGAAGAAAGAAACATCATCAGAAAGAGTAAAATAAATGAGTAAAATCCGTTTGCAGATCGATGGAACCACGGTAGAGGCCAGCCAAGGGATGACGGTATTGGAAGCCGCCCAAAACGCCGGGATATCGATCCCCACGCTCTGTCACCACGAGAAATTGGAGCCCTTTGGGGGGTGCCGGCTCTGCATCGTGGAAGTAGAATCACGCGGATGGACCAAGCTCGTTGTCTCCTGTGTTTACCCCGTGGAAGAAAAGCTGGTCGTAAGAACCCGGTCGGAGAAGGTGGACCGGATTCGCAAAACCATTCTGGAACTGTTGCTGGCCCATGCGCCGGACTCCCCGGAATTAAAGCATTTTGCTCGAGAATACAATGCAGACAAAGACCGCTACCCAAAAGACGCATCATTCTGCATCCATTGCGGTCTGTGCGTCAGATACTGTGCCGAGGTAAAGAAGGCCGATGCGATTGGGTTCGTTGACCGGGGAATCAGGAAAGAGATCAGCTTCATTCCGGAAATTGCCGCCAGGGTCTGCAATGACTGCAAGGAATGTTTTCCGCTCTGCCCGACATCTTATCTCCAGGCAGCCTTCGTGTTAACACAGGCCCTCGCGTTTCCGCCGGCGGCATCCGACCGCCCGCCATCGGAATAAACTGCGGCGCGGACGACATGTTCTCCTGTCGGACGCGCGAAACGAATCGGATGGTGGTTAGAGTTCTTTTTTCAGGTTGATGAACTTGCTGCGGTCGAACCCCAGTGTTTTGAAAAACGAGAGCAGATCGGAAGAATCCCAGGGCACAGAGGTATAAACCCGGCTGATTCCCATGCGTTTGTAGAGTTTGAAGATCTCTCGGGCCAGGCGGTCACCGAGGCCCTGACCCATGTATTCCGGATCCACGCCAAGAGTGGCGATCCAGGCGCTTTTTTCAATGCCGAAGCCGAAGGTGAGAATGTAGCTGATCATAAAACCGATGACCCGGCCGTCCAGTTCGGCCACGAAGCAGATGTCATTTTCGCTCCGGGCGTGCTTTTTGATCAGGTCCTTAAAGTCCTTTTCTACGGATTTTCGGACAATGGATGCGTAGATGTCGGCGATGTCGTCCGCATCCGCTGCCGCAAGTTCTCTGATCCGGATATTTTCCACGTCAATGGTCCTTTTTTCTACTGCTTAGTGAGGGGTCAATCGACCCGGATGATCTTCACATGGCGCCCCACCCAGTCCGGGGGCAAATAGACGCGGCCGCTGTTGCCACTGGATTTGACCAGCTTCTCGATCATCTCCTCCCCGTATATTTCGAACTTTACTTTTGTGGGAGCCAGGTTCGGCGGCGCTTCAGCCATCTGGTTTTTTTTATCGTCTGCCACGATGAATGCCCATCCTTTTCGAGTGACTGGATTGGGGTTGTTTCGAAGGTCTTCGGATCACTCCTCTTAACATTCTGAATCGGGTCGGGTCAAGCCGGTTTAGCTAATATGTCGCTATTTTTCAGCTGTCATGGGCGGCATCGTCTCGCGTCGATGCCGGTGCACACACACGATTTGCGTTTGCGCCGAATGGTCCGATGGGTAAGCGCCGGCAGATGCCTTTTTACCGACCCCACGGTTGCGACTTAAATCCCGGATTTTAGCTAAAGAGTTCCATCGATCGGGCGATCTAAACAGAATCAGGAATATCGTATTGTTTTGATTGCGTTCATCCCGGCAGTGGGTTGTGTTCCAACAAGGAGGTTGTTTTGCTGAAAGAATTAAGCCTGATGAAAAAGTTCGTTATCGGATTTGCATTGATTCTGATTCTGCTGGTCGCCCTGGCCATTGTCGGCTACCGGGGTCTTTCCGGTGTCGTCGAACACACGCGGGTTTCGGATTCCGTCAACGCCATCGGTGCCGACCTGACCCGGGCGCGGCTCTACGAGCAGGGATACATGATCGGTCGCCATGATGAAGATATCAACCATGTTCGCCAGGCCCTGGTTGACATGAAAGACGAAATCGACAGGGCCGAGGCGGCTAAGCCCGACGAGGAGTTGCAAACGCAACTGTCCGCGATTCGATTGCGCATGACAGACTATGAACAGGCATTTGACGCATTTGTCGCCATGGCCGGCGCCCAATCGGAAAAAGCGGAGCAGATGAGTGGAAAGGCGCAATCGGCCCTTGACCTGACCTCCCGGATTCGTGACCGGGAACAAGTTCAACTGGAAACGATCCGCCAGAACAGCCAGACGGTCGTTGCCCAGAAAACGGCCTGGGTTGACGCGGCCGCACAGGTCTACAATACGGCATTGGAGGCCAGGGTGAGCCGCGTCTCCCTGATGAGCGACAACGAGATGAGCACCATGGCCCAGTGGAAGGGCACCAATAAAAAGCTGGAAGGTGAGGTGGTCCAGCTCCGGTCTCAGCTTCAGTCTCCCGAAACCATCGAACTGGCGGATCGCATTCTGGAACTGCAGAAGATCTATATGGACGATGTACTCGGCTACCTGAAAACCCTGCAGTATGAAGATCTCAACCGCATGATCAAGTCGGTGAAAGACTACACGTGGTCGATCACTTCTCTTCAGTTCGAACTGAGGCAGCAGCTGGATTTTTTTCTCGAGGATACCCAGATGCTGATCGATGAGAAACTGGCTGTAACCCATAGCGTCAACGCCATGGCCAACCTGCTGATGAATGCGCGGCTGATGGAAAAAGAGATCGTCGCCGAGCGTGATACCACTCTGGCCGGTCGCGTGACGGAAAACATGCAAGGGATCTATGCCGCCGGGGAAGCCCTGAAGGCGCGGGTCGAAAACGAAGCCATCCATGGGCAGATCGCACCGATCATCGCCGCTGCGGCTGAATATGAGGCTGCCTTCAATGAAACCGTGGATTTGATGATCAGCCAGCGCGAGGCAGAAGGACGGATGGTTGAGGCTGCCCGGGAAGTGGGCCGGGTGTGCATGGCGGCCAGAAAGGATCAGCAGGCCAAGATGGACCGGCAGATCGCCGAATCCAACTTCTTCATGCTGACGGGAACCCTGGTGGCCATCGCCGTGGGAATCCTGTGTGCGGTTGCCAGCGCCGTTATGGTTGTACGCCCGGTGCGGCGGACGGCCGACATGCTCAAGGACATCGCCCAGGGTGAGGGCGACCTGACCCAACGACTCGCCGAAGACAGCCGGGATGAGATCGGCCAGATGGCCGGCTGGTTCAACGCCTTCATATCCAAGCTGCACGACATCGTCAGAAACATCTCGGAGTACTTTGAAACGGTGAGCGCATCGGCCAGCCAGCTGCTGGTCATATCCCGGCAGATGGACGGCGGGGTGCGTGACATGGGCGACAAGTCCGCTGCCGTTGCCAGGGCTGCCGATGAAATGAGCCAGAAGATGAATTCGGTGGCTGCCGCCAGCGAACAGGCTGCAACCAATGTGGAACGGGTGGCCTCAGCCATGGAGAACATGAACCGGGCGGTGTCAAACATCGGCAAAAGTTCCGGCAAGGCCCGGACCGTCACCAGCCGCGCTGTTGCCGAGGCCCGTCAGGCATCGTCCAAGGTGGACAGCCTGGGCAATGCCGCCGCCGAAATAAGCAAAGTGACCCAGGTGATCACCGACATATCGGACCAGACCAACCTGCTTGCCCTCAATGCCACTATCGAGGCGGCCCGGGCCGGCGAAGCCGGCAAAGGGTTTGCCGTGGTGGCCAACGAGATCAAGGACCTGGCACGCCAGACGGCCGAGGCCACTAAGGGGATCAAACTGGAAATAGAGGGCATCCAGTCCTCCACCGCTGAAACGGTTGCCGATATCAGCCGGGTTGCCGATGTGATCGGCGAGGTAGACGATATCGTCTCGGCCATTGCCACCGCGGTGGATGCGCAGACCATCGCGGCGGATGGGATTGCCGAGAACGTGATGCAGGCTTCTGCGGGCATTGCCGAGGTCAACCGGAATGTGGCCCAGAGCAGCACCTTCTCGGGAGAAATCGCATCGGATATCGCCGAGGTCAATCGAATCGCCGGGATCCTTGCCGGGAACAGTGCAACGGTGAACACCAGTGCCTCTGACCTGAGCCGCCTGGCAGAAGACCTGAAGGTCATGATCGGTGAATTCAAGGTCAAACGGTCCGGCGATGCCGTTGCGGTGGTTACCTCCGACCAATCGGATTTGATCGTCTGGGACGCCAGCATACAATTCGGCATCGACGCCGTCGACCGTCAGCACCACCGGTTGGTTGACCTGGTCAACAAGCTTCACGACGCCATGCGCAGGCGCGCCGGCAAGACGGTGATGGGTCCCATTCTGGGCGCGTTGGCCGAGTATACGGTCAGGCATTTTAAAGAAGAAGAGCAGTTGATGGCCAAGGTGGGCTATGCGGAACTGGATGGCCACAAGCGTCTCCATGAAAAGCTGGTGAAGCAGGTCATGGAATTTAAAAACCAGTTCGAGTCCGGTAGCGCCACCGTCACCATGGACCTGATGACCTTTCTAAGCGACTGGCTGGTCAAGCACATCAAGGGCGAAGATCGCAAGTATGTGACGGCGCTAAAAGGGGAGTCCTGACCACCGGTCATCCATGGGCCAATAGATCACCGGGCGGATCGGCGACAAGGAATTGGCTTGATATCGCCGTTCAACGGGTTCTGATTTTTCAGGTTCTACCTTGGGCGTAAAACCTGCGGATATAGGTTTCCTGCGCCTCAAAACCCCAGTGCGTCTCCTGCCAGAAGATGGCTGCGGCGTCTTTTTCACCATTGCGGATATGATCGATCAACCGGTCGTGTTCATTGCAGTTGGCCAATTCCCAATCCTTCATATAGGCCAGACGGGGAAAGTCATAAAGGCGCTGCTTCATGGTCGCCAGCAGCGGTTTCATGGCCGCGTTGCCGGACAGTTCAAGAAAGACATCATGGAAGGCAATGTTAAGCGAATAGTACTGCGAATCGAATTCGTGGAAGGTTTTTTCCCGGATGCACCGGCGCATGTCAGCGTTAAGGCGTTCCATCTTTTTTATTCGCCGGGGCGTGATCCTGTCGAACACAGACTTGAGTGCCGCGCTTTCAAGGGCGCCGAGAATTTCCAGAATGTCCTTTATTTCCGCCATGGTCATTTTCTTGAGCAGCACCCCCCTTCGCGGCAGGATGGAGACGAATCCTTCGCATTCCATCTGAATAATGGCGTCTCTAAGGGGCGTTTTACTGACCCCCAGGTGCTCGCTGATTTCGTTTAGTCTGATGAACGCCCCAGGTACCAGTCGGCCGGCCTGAATCTCCTTTTGGAGATACTCGTATATCTGCTGCCGCAGTGATCTGACATCCAACACGTTTTGCATCATAGGTCCCCGGTGAATCTCCTGAAACGGCGTTTTTCAACTGGCTTATCCTGCCGCAACGGCCGGATCATCACGACCGGCAAGCCGCCGGCAGGCTGAAAACAGCTTTGGCTGATGCTGTCTTGGTTCTGGCGATATTCCGGATCAGGGTCGGTGAGGCGCGGCCCTGTTTGCCGGGGCATCGTTTGCTGCGGATATCCCGGCAAACAGGGTAAAGTTTAGATAAGGGTCTCGATAGGCGTATACTCCAGGGCGAATGCTTCGGCGACAGCCTGGTAGGTGACCTTGCCGTCGATCACGTTGGCCCCCAGCCGGATCTCCTCGTTCTCCTGCATGGCCTGCTTCCAGCCCTTGTTGGCGATCTGTACCGCATAGGGCAAGGTGGCGTTGGTCAGCGCCAGGGTCGAGGTCTTGGCCACCGCACCGGGCATGTTGGCCACGCAGTAGTGGATCACTCCGTCGACCACATAGGTCGGATTGCCGTGGGTGGTCGCCTTGGAGGTCT